>CALMKG010000586.1 GCA_937867175.1 uncultured Propionibacterium sp.
GCCCTGTCCGACATCGAGCAGATGCTCGCGCGGTTGCGTGCCAACGCCGAACAGGCCGCGGAGGCACGCGAGGTCCTCCGCAATACCCCGGCCACCGTGCTGCGGGAAGCACTCCGGCTCCGAGCCGCCCGAATCGAGACGGCCCGATGACCACCAGCACCGCACCTCGCTACTCCACCCGCGAGCTCCAGGCCGCCGCCGAGGCGCTGGCCGGCGGCCGGTTCTCCAAGCCCACGCCGCGCGACACCGCCCCGGCCGGGGCGGCGTCCGTTGTCTCCGGTCGAGGCGCCGGTTCGACCGTGGTCGAGGACCACGTCGAGGATGCGGCCCTGCCAGCTGAGCCCGTGTCGACGGGCACGGCGCCGCTGGTTCGGGTCCGGGCCGCGAATGCCGGCGCGGGCGCATCCACGATCACCCTTGCGCTGGCCGACGTTGCCGACGGTGCCGGCATCCGCACCCGGGTCCTGGATGCGGCCGCGCCGACCTGGTCCGGGCTGCTGGGTGCCACTGTCACCGAGCTGGGGGCGGCCGAGGGCTGGCGCCGCGGCCGCCGCGGCGACGGTGTGCTGATCGACCGCGTCGAGGAGCCCGTGCACGTCCCTTCGGAGGTGCCCGGTCCCCGGTCCGCTGACGGGGTGGACCTGACGGTGCTGGACGCCGGCTGGTCGACCCGCGAGCTCATGGCGCCTGCGGCAGGCTGCTGGGTCGCCACGACGCCGGCGTGCGTGGAGGTCCTGGTGACCCGGCCGCACTCGCTGGCGCTGAGCCAGACCGAGTCGGCGCTGGCCGGCCTCGAGGCCCCCCTCGGCGCCGGGCAGGTCGTGGTGGTCGTCGTCGGTGCCGGGCGGTGGAGCGAGCGCGAGTTCGCGACCGCCGGCCGACTGCTGCGCACCGCCCACGAACAGGAGGCGGTGCTGTTCGCGCCGCTCCTGCCGGCCAAGGCCCTGCCGGGTCTGGGGCCGGACCCGCTGCCCAAGCAGCTCACGAACCCCTCCCAGCGGCTGCTGGAGCGGATCACCACCATCACCGGACCGCTCACGGCGAACCGGACCTGACAGGAAAGAGGAGACAGATGTTCATCGAAGCCATCTCCGAGGTCGCCATCCAGATCGTGGCCTCGGGAAACGTCCGAGCCGAGGGCGTCGGCGACGTGTGCGCGCAGGCGCCCACCGGCGTAGAGCCGTACGTCAATGACGTGCTCGGCTGGGTCAAGTACGGCGTCATCGCCATCATCATCGGCGCCGGCTTCGCTTCGGCGGGCGCGCTGATCGTGGGCAAGTTCGGCCAGATGGGCAGGGCCGCCCAGCTCGGCGCATCGGGCCTGTTCTGGACCGTGATCGGCGCGATCGCGTTCGTCTGCATCTACGCGATCCTCAACGGGATCGTCGGGAACGGCTGCTGACATGTTCGACCGGACTCGGCGCGTGGCGCAGACGCGTCTGGTGGATCCCGACACCGAGTGGACGCGACGCCGACTCCAGGTCCTCCTGGGGATCGCGGTGGTCGTTGTGCTCGGGCTGGTGGCCGGCGGCGTGTGGTCGGTGGTCAGCATGCTCACCGGCACCGGGGCGAGCGGTGACGCCGGGTCCGAGGCGGACCTGTCCGCACAGGACCGACTCGCCAACGAGCAGCTCCCCGAGGCGCCCTTGGAGGCCGCCCAACCCGGCAGCCTGTCATCGGGCGAGACCGGAACGATCCAGATCCCGCCCCCGATGGAGGTGGGTGAGGTTGGGGTTGCGACCGGGTTCCCCCAGACCCCGGAGGGCGCCCTGGCGCAGCTGGCCGCGATCGACAGCACCGCGCTCAGCTCCGCCTCGGTGCGAGTGGCCCAGGACGTCATCACCGAGTGGGCAGCACCCGGCGGTCCGACCGCCGAGAGCTGGTCGGGGGTCCAGGGCCTTGCCGCGCTGCTGGAGTCGGCCGGGATGTCCTCAGACGCCCAGAACACCATCACGATCGCCGTCGAACCGAAGATGGGGTTCATCAAGGGCACGGTCGGTGACGACTTCGTCATCCCGTGCATCGACTTCATCATCACCGCCACCACGTCTGCCGGGCAGCCGCAGCAGGTCGCGGCCGCCGACTGCCAGCGCATGGTCTGGCAGGACGACCGTTGGGTTGTCGGCGAAGGAGAGGAGCCGGCCCCCGCGCCCTCGCTGTGGCCCGGTTCCCAGGCCTCTTTCGACGCCGGCTACCAGTGGCTGGAGGTGCCCCAGCAATGAACACAGTCATGAGCGCTGAGATCGTGCCGATGGTTGACCTCAACCCGCTGCACTGGCTGGGCGACCAGGCCAAGGAGACCCTGGCCGACGGGTTCACCTCGATGATGATGGCGATCTGGTCGGGTGCCATCTGGCTGCTCAAGACGGCGTTCTCCCTCATCGACGGGTTCACCCCCAACGTCGAGGACCCTGACCTGGCCAAGATCTACGGAGTCACCTTGTGGATCGCGTTGGTGATCGCGCTGGTGGTCGCGTTCGGTCAGATCGGCCTAGCGGTTCTCCGCCAGGACGGCCGCGGGTTCGGCACCCTGGCCGCCGGCGTCATCCAGTACGGCGCCGTCTTGTCGTGCTGGATCGGGGTGAGCGCCGGGCTCATCACGGCGGCCTCCGGGCTGACCAAGGGCCTCTTGAACACTCTGCTCGACGTCGACAGCTTCTCCGGCTATGCGGCCGGCGACGGGTTCGTCGACACCGTCTCGGGCACGACCCAAGCGGCCACGCTCGGCCTGTGTGCCCTGTTCATCCTGATCCCGGCCTCCTTCGGCCACATGATCATCATGATGGTGCGCTCCGCCGCGCTGCTCATCCTGGTGGCCACGATGCCCATGTCGGCTGCGGGAGCGCTGTCCGAGGGCACCAAGTCGTGGATGTGGAAGTCGATCCGCTGGTTCCTGGCGTGCGTGCTGATGGAGCCGCTACTGGCGCTCGTGGTCGGGATGGGCGCCCAGTTCGCGTGGGCCGGAATGCCGGACGACGAGACCGGTGACGGCTCCTTCCTTGCCGACATCGGCTCGAGCGCGAACAACATCGGCATGTCGGTCGTCGGCTCGGTGATCATGCTGGTCGCCTGCTTCATGCCCCTGGTGCTGTTCCGGATGCTGGCCTTCGTCGACCCCGGCACCGCCTCGGGTGCCTCGTTTCGGTCGACGATGGACGCCAACGGCGGCGTCTCGGGACTCCTGCGAGGCAAGCGCGCGGGCGGTGGACATTCCGCCGGGTCGGGTGCTGCCGCCGAGGCCGCCCCGGACGGGCGCAGCTCCTCGGAGAGCGGCGCTGAGGCCGAGCACGCCCGCCGCTGGAACCCGGGATCGCTGGCGAAGAGCGCCGGCAAGGGCGTCACCTATCCGGTGCGTCACCCCGCCAAGACCTTCGGCAACGGCATGCACGCAGCCGGGAAGGTGGCCCAGACCGGCGCCTCGATGAGCGTCGACGTACTCGGCCAAGCCGGAATCGGCAACCAGGGCTACTACCCGACCGAGCACGACCCGAAGAAGAACAAGAAGGCCCACCAGATGAAGCCGTTCAACGACACCAACGGCGACGGCGTCGCCAACGACATCCCGCCGCAGGCCCAGCAGGCGGCCGGGGTGGTCGAGAAGGACCCAGAGGTCCTCCTCGCCTAGCCGCGAGCAGATCACCAGGCCACGCGAGCACCCCCAACCGTCCCAGACACTAGAGCGGAGACAGACATGAGCGTTTACGGAGCATCAGCCACCCGAGACCGACAGGCGTGGCTCTTCGGGCTCACCGGCCCGCAGTTCTTCATGGTGCTGGTCGCTGGGTTCCCCACCTGGATGGCCATCGCGTTGGGGCAGTGGCTCGCTCTGCTCGTCGTGTTGCCGGCGTGGGTCGTGGTCGGCCTGTTGATCTGTCTCCCGATCCGGGGCCACTCGGCCTTCCAGTGGATCGGGGTCCTGTTCCGGCATCTGGCCGGGGCAGCGTTCGGTTGGTCACGCTTCCAGTCCAAGGCCGCGGCGGGCGAGCTCGACCTCGGCGACGCCGAGGACCCCGAGGACGAAGGTGAGGCCGGCGAGGCTGACCTGCCCGGCATCTTGGCCAGCATCCAGATCCACGACGGTCCGCCCATGACCGGGCAGACCGCGCGACCCGCGATCATCCAGAACCACGCCACCCGCACGTGGGCGGCCACCGCACGGGTCGTCCACCCCGGCATCGGGATGAGCGACGACGCGGACCGCTTCCGCATGGGCGCCGGGCTGACCGAGATGATGGAGGCCGCCACCGCCGGCAACCAGATCGACCTGGTCGTCGTCCAGGTCCGCACCATCCCCGACGACGGCACCGAACGAGACGAGTGGGTACGGCACAACGCCCGCCCCGACGAGCCGGAGGTCTCCGCCAAGGTCAACGCCCAACTCGAGGCCATGACCGCCGGCGCCGCCGTAAGGCGTGAGGCGTTCGTGACCGTCGTGGTCCGCGAGGACGTCATCAACAAGGACGCCAAACGTGCCGGCCGCGGCGTCGTCGGCCGCGCCCGCATCCTCTACTCACTCATGGCCGAGGTCGAGGCCCGGCTGACCGGCTCGATCGGCTGCACCCGGGTGAACTGGCTCGACACCTCCGAGCTCGCGGTAGCGATCCGGACCGGGTTCGAGCCCGGCGATGCGCCCGCGTTGGCCGACGCCGCGATCCACCACCGCGACAACCCCTCGATCGCGGCAGGTGTCCCGGTCGCGGCCGCAGGCCCGACCACCGCATCGACCGCGCTGCGGTCCTACCGGCACGGGGAGTGGGAGTCGATCGCCGCAACCATCCTGCTTCCTCGCAAGGGTGCCCGGATGGGGGCGCTGGCGCGGGTGCTGGTTCCCTCCCAGCCCGGCGAGCGGCGCGCCCTGACCGTGCTCTACCGGCCGGTCTCCCAGCAGGCCGCCGACCGGGCCACCGGCCGCGCGCAGATGTCCGCAGTGATGGCCGGGACGCTGCGCGAGAAGGCCGGCAAGGTCGAACGGGCCAAGGACCGCCAGTCGATCGGCAACCTGCACGAGCGCGACGAGAAGCTCGAACGGGGCCGGTCGCTGGTCAAGGTCTCCTCCGCGGTCTCGATCACCGTCCCGGCAGGGTGGAACGTGCAGGACTACGGCCGCCGGCTCGATGCGTCGATCCGCATCAGCGGCTTCACCCCCCTCCCGCTCGACGGGGCACACGACGCGGCCTTCGCCGTGTCCGCGATCCCGCTCGGGGTAGGCCTGCCAAAGAAGCGCCGCTAACCCGAGAAGCACGCGCCTTCCGCCTGGCTGAAAAGACCGGCCGCGAGATGTCCGATCTGGCGGCCGGTCTGTTGCTTCTCGGGACATGGAGCACCAAACCTGCCCAGCCACGTACCAGCCCCCCGCGAGGTCGACCCTCACGCCGGCCCACACCTCGACGCACGCGGGCCCGCGCACGTCGCCGGGGGAGTGGTGAGGATGGCGACCTTGACCCGCCCCGGAGGCGGCACCAAGAAGGCGCGGCCGGCCTCGCGCACGATCGATGACCTGCTGGCGGACTTCGGGACCACGATGCCGCGCAAGGCGCCTCCGCCGGCATCTCCTCCTGCGGAGAAGCTGTTCCCGCATTCGGTCAAGGCAGGCGGCGTACGGCGGATGGGGCACGGCTGGGCCGCCACCATGCCGCCGCTGGCCGGCTACCAGATGACCTCGGAGGAGATCGCGGTCCTGTGGCCGCTGATCTCGGGCGACGGGCTGCCGCCGTGGGGGGCGGAGATGGGCTACGACGTGTTGTCGGGCGGCAAGTTCTACTGCGACCCGATGGGCTGGGTGCTCGACGACAGCATTCCGGTGACCAACCCGAACATCTTCATCTTCGGCAAGCCGGGGCGCGGCAAGAGCGCCACCGTGAAGGCGTTCATGCTGCGCATGATCCGCTACGGCTACCGGTCGCTTGTCCTGGGGGACGTCAAGGACGAGTACGAGGACCTGGCCCGGTTCCTTGGGGTTGAGCCGTTCCGGATCGGGCCCGGGCTCGCTGGCCGGATCAACCCGCTCGACCTGGGCCCGCTCGGCTTGGACTGGGAGAAGCAGACCGCCGAGGAGCAGGAGAAGCGCGCCACGGTGATCTTCAACCGCTGGTTGATGTTGATTCGTGGCCTGGTCGGCTCGCAGGGCGTCACGTTCACGCCGACCGAGGAGCGGGTGGTCAACAAGGTGCTGCGGCACCTGACCGGCTGGTCGGCGGGGGCGTCGCGGCTTAAGCCGGTGACCATCCCGCAGGTGTGGGCGGCACTCGATTCGCCCACAGGCGACCTGGTCACCGATTGCCGCTACGAGAGCCCGCAGGCGTTCTACGACGGCACCCGGCCGTTGCGCGACGCGCTCGGTGCGCTGTGCGAGGGATCGCTGCAGGGCATGTTCGACACCGAGTCGACCTTCCAGCCGGACTGGCGGGCACCGATCCAGACGCTGTCGCTGCGCTCCCTGCACGAGACCGGGAACAAGGTGGCGGTCGGAATCGCGCTGATGTGCCTCAACTCCTGGGGGCAGGGCATGCGCGAGGCCGCCGCCGCCGGCGATCGACGGATCGTGCTGCGCGACGAAGCATGGCTGCAGACCCGGCTCTCGCTCGACGCGGTGATGGCGCTGGATGCCAACCTGCGCCTGTCCCGCACCGAGGGCGACATCCAGCTGGTGACCTACCACAAGCCGTCGGACCCGCTCTCGGCCGGCGACCAGGGCAGCCAGGCCGCCCAGATCGCCAAGGACCTCCTCAACCTCTCCGACGTCCGCATCCTGATGGGCCAAGACGAGTCGGTGGCCGACGAGCTCGGCCGCCTGATGGGGCTCTCGGGGATGCAGCAGAGCGTGATCACCAACTGGGCGATGCAGGAGAAGGGCCGCGCCCTGTGGATGGTCGGCGACCAGCGCTACAAGGTGCAGACCCTGCTCACGCCTCTGGAGCGGCGCCTGACCTACACCAACGACGCGATCGCCGCGGCAGGTTAGAAGTTCGCATGAAGATTGACCGTTTCGAGGCGAACCTGAGCATGC
>CALMKG010000587.1 GCA_937867175.1 uncultured Propionibacterium sp.
ACCGCGTCGACGGCGGCGCCTGGCAACCCATCCCCACCACCGCCACCATCACCGGAACACCCGAGGCCCTCACGATCCTGCAGGCACGCCCCACCCTCGTCAACTGACCGCAGCCCGCTCGCAGCCGTGCCTCTCGGGAGTGTCGGGGCGAGTCGTCGAACGCTCTGGCGAGAGCCATAGATCAGGACGGGCCGGCCAGCGGCTCGGACCCGAAGTAGCGATCGCCTTGTGGGCGCTCTGATTCTCGGCGGCGGCAAGCCTCCCCCTGCCTCGATCCACGGTCAGCCGCGCTCCGTGTCATCGCTCACCCGTACCCTGGAAGACGGTCGCCTCGTACTTCGCCATATCTACGGCTGGCACGGTTCCGACCGCCTGGAGTTGCTGGAAGAGCCTGATGCAGAAATGGATCAGCGCATCGACGCCCTCGCGGGAATTGAGTAGTACCTGAACTTCATCGCCAACGACCTTCGGTGTGTAGTCGAACGCGACCTGGTCGAGGCAGATGCCGATGTTCAGGAAGTCGACCTCGCCCTCCCGGGGTTGTGTCTCGACTAGTTTCTCGATCGGCGAGGCCAGGCCCTTCCGGGTGGTGAGGAAGCCTCCGATGATCGGCTTCAAGCCGATCTCCTCGGGCCTGTACACGCCTCCCTTGTGGACAACGGACTGGGACGTGCGCTGCAACTGTCGCACGCTCGCCACCTTTGCTCGCGCGTACTCGAGGTAGGCAGAACTGAACTCCGGCTTCACTTCGAACACGGCGTAGACGCTCTCCACAGGAACGAACCGAGTGCCGCTAGAAGCACCGAACCACTGGGGCGAGTAGTGGGTGTCGTAGATCGCCACGTCGATCTGCTGGCTCATCGCTCCGTGATGGTCAACAGCGAAGATCGGGCCAACCGCGTACCTCGTGGGCAAGAAGTCGCGAATTAGACCGACCCAGTCGGCCTCTCCCTGGTTGCCACGCTCGGACGGATGCGCGGTCACGTCGCGGATCGCAAGGAACGATGCCCGAAGAGCAATCGCCTTGTTGCGGAAGGCGGCAGCAATGTTGAAGGGGGGAGTGGTCACGATGACATCCTCTCGATGACGGCTCCGTCAATCGCGGCGCGCCGCGGCCAACGCGGGTGGCCGATGAGACCGTAAGTTGAGTTGGCCCGCCCATCAATCGCCAGCACGATGAGCGCCACCTGCTTGCGAGACAGGCGAACGATCGCCTCCAACTCCGAACGATCGGCCCGGCTCGGTGGCTGCAGTGCGAGGTGGCTATGCCACTCACCCACGTAGCCAAGCCGCGAGTCATCGCGACTCGCCAGGTACGCGTTGAGTTGCTCTTGCGCGAGCGAGTGACGACGTTCGTAACGCGACCGCCCGGCAGCATGATCTGGCACAGGCAGGAACTCCACAACGACGGCCGTCGAGCTTCCTTCCCACCAGCCAACCAGGATTCCGCCCAACTCGTGTGGCGACGCCTTGTGCGCCAGGATCCCGGCAACGGCGAGCGAGTCTTCGCCGACTCGGATGGCCGCGCCTCTCGATAGGTCACCGGTAGTCACGGCTAGTCCCCGCGCCAGAGGCAGGCGATCCGAGCAGCAGGCCAACGGCGTGGCGGACTGTGAGGGCTGCTGCCTCCACGACCGCGAAGGCAGGCGTCTGAGACACAGGATCGCCGCAGCCAGCCTCGAAGCGAAGTTCCTCTCGGGTGGGAGGTGGCCCGAAGACCGTCGCAGGGATCGGCTTACCGTCTACTGGAGGGACGACGTCGACACGAACGACCTTGCCCTCCTCCTGCACGCAAACTGACAGCAGGCGGTGCCCACCAGCGATCGCGGCCTGCGCCAGCAAGTGGGTTGCATCACCCGCAGCCGTGGCGTCGATGACCAGGTCGTGCCCGGCGAACAGGGTCATCACCTCGCGCGGAGATGGAATGTCGGTGGCAACAGTGACCGCGGTCGAGTTGTACGGGCGTGACCCGACCAGGTCCTTGACTGCGCGCGGCTTCGTCGCACCGACCGACTCTGCGTCCGCGGCATGTCGGATCAGATTCCCCGGCCTCACAATGTCCGGGTCGATCGCAGTGATCGCACCGATACCAGCGCGCGCCAACAGGTCGCACACGAACGAGCCGATTGCCCCTACCCCCACGACTGCAACCCGAGATTCGGCGAGTGCATTGCCGTTGGCTCCGGCGCGCATCGTCAGGGTGGCCAGGGATTCACTGGCACTTCTGACTGAGGCGACGCAGAGACCCCCGGCCTCGTCCTTCCAGACACCGAGGACCATGGCTGCATCGACGCGACTCCGCGAGTACCTGACGATCAGGTAGTTGAAGCGACCATCGGCCACGGCGGTCTGAATACGCTTCACATCGTGGGCAGGGATCGCTGCCGTCAGGTCGTCCCAGTTCGTCGGCGGCACGTTCGGTTCACCGATGCTGGTGACGTATCCGAAGGCGCGGTTCCTCCCAATGCGTTTCTTCTTCGGGATCGACCCCGGGCCCTTCAGACGAAGGACACCACCCTCGCATCGGAGTTGGACGAACTTGTTGTTCAGGGCATCCAGGTCACCGTAGACGACAAGCGGGTTGTCAGCCTGCTCGAAGTAGCGTTCGAGGTCGAGGTCCGGGAAGTCGCCCGGCCACCCCGACCTCGACTCAGCGATCCAGCGCGCAACGAGGGCGAGGAACTGCTCGACGTCCAACCACGGAAGCCCGTCACGGCCATCCGCGGGGTACAGGCACATCGCACCGCTGCGCTCTCGGTGCCAGGATCGGGGGAAAGTAGCCGGAGGCGACACGACCGGTGGCGCGTAGGGAAAGGCGTCGGGCAGGTCGATCCGGACCCGTACCGCCGCGTCACCTTCACCCACCATGCCACCGAGAGCATTGCCTTCTGCGCGAAAGCCCCGCCTCTCCAGTTCCTCGATGAAGGTGAAGATGCTCGCCTCGATCGCCTCTTCCCAGGCGGTCATGCGAAGCGACGGTCTCCCGCAGGCACCTTGGATTCGCCGGGCGTGATCAGCGTGGCCGCGGTTCGCTTGGTGCCATCCTCGTTGTAGCCCGGCGGCATCGGAAAGACGAGATCCCCGTCACCGTTCTCGCCGAGCAACTCGCGGAACTTCAGAGCTGCCTTGCCCGCGTCCTCTTCCTCGTACGCATCGCGTGCCTTGGTCGCCGCAGCCTGGAGCTTCTCGCGGGCGGCTTCCCACTGGTTGTCCGTGGCTCGGAAACTCAACGTGTGCCCGGGCATTGAGTGGTCGGGGAGCTCCCGACCATAGACGATCTTGTTGTCGAGGTAGTCAGCGATGCTCTCAAGAGCGGTGACGTAACCGAGGGTTCGGTTCTCCATGCTGACCTTCTGATTGACGCAGGCGTCGTAGAGCGCTAACTCAGCGAACAGTCCGCCCGGTCGGCTACTGAGGATCGTGCGGCGCGTCTGTCGGACGAGCTTCACGATCGGCACGTAGTCGCCGGCGAAGGTGTCGTTCATCGCTGTCTTGAGTTCCGTCTGCTTCTCGGGGTTGGTCGTCTGCCAGCCGCCGTCGCTTGTGGGGATCTCCCAGTACAGGTCGGCGCGCTTGCGGGCCGGAACGGCGTCAACGTGAAGGCCGTCGAATTCGGGGAAGTCGACCGTGATGGACCGCGCCTGTCGCTTCACACGCTTGTTGCCATCGTCGTCGGTGCCGAACTCAGCGTCGAGGACCTTGAAGAACTGGTCGAGGACGGTGTCACCGGCTACGTCGGCATCGATGTCGTCCATGCGGCAGAAGACGTCGACATCCGTGACGCGGCGGATAGAGACGTCTCTCTTGTAGGAACCGATGAGGACCGGGTTGAGGCCCAAGTCCTTCAACTCATCAGCGGACGTGAGCGTGGCACGGACCGCCTTGTGCGCCTCGGGCGCGTTCGCCTTGTCGTCGGTCGATGGCTCGATCGACTCCAGGGCCTTATTGAACTGACTACTGAGGATGGCCACTGTCCGGGCCCTTTCGGGTGATCGCAGGTTTCTTGTTGGCGACTGCAAGATCAGTGGGGGTGAACTACAGCCTTGTAAGGAGGCTACGCCGCACCACCGACAGGACCGGGAGTTGTCAACAAGACCAGGGACGAACGACTCAGGCGACCTCGGAGGCGAGTGCGTAGAACGCCTTGGCGAGCGCCTGGATCAGGACCGGGCGGCCGGGGGCGTCGGACCAGAAGTAGTCGGCGATCACCTTGTGGGCGCTCTGGTTGTCGGCGACGGCGTCGACGACGGCTTCGTCGAAGTCGGGACTCTCGGCGAACTGCTTGACGCTGTTCACGCGGGCCTGCTGGACGAGCGCGTCGTTCTCCATCATCCGGTCCATCAGCGCACGCACGAACGACTCGGGCTGACTGGCCGTGAACTCCTCGGCGCCGAACAGGTCGTTGAGCCGGTCGATGACCTCCTGGAGAGCGACCAACTTGGGGTCCCTCTTCTCCGCTGAGCCCGCCTCGGTCATGCCCGACAGCCCAGTCCGTTCGCCGAGGCCGAGGTCGGCCCGGCCCTTGTCGATCTGGCGTACGGCCACGAGCGAGAGGCTGGATAGGTCGATGTCGTCGGAGTCGGTGCGGTCGTGCAGCCGCTTCGACAGGAGCCGGCAGAAGATCGAGCGCTTCTCCAGCTCGGCGCTGCCGTAGTCGACGATCTGGCTCATGAAGTCGTAGACGCGGACGAAGCTGCCGAGGTCCTTGGTGAAGATCGCCAGCGCGTCGAGCTCGGCCTTGTCGTCGCCGGCGATCGCGTTGTTGCGACGGGTGTGGAACCGACTCAGCGTCGGCGCGAAGGCCGAGTCGAGTGCCTGATTGCCCTTGCCCTTCACCCACGAGTCGACGACGGCGTCGATGTCGGATGTCTCGTAGACGCCCGCGGTGTCGAGCTTGGTGGCGATGTCGTGGACGAGGTTCGGGTCGGTGGCGGTCTCCAAGAAAGCGTCGGTGAAGTACGGCTCGAAGTCGGCCTGGATCTCCTCGGGCACGTTGACGAAGTCGACGATCATCGTCGCGTCCTTCACCTGCCCCGACGGGGTCCGGTAGGTGCGGTTGAGCCGAGAGAGCGTCTGCACCGTGGTCACCCCCGACAGCCGCCGGTCGACGTACATCGCGCACAGCAGCGGCTGGTCGAAGCCGGTCTGGAACTTGTTGGCGACGATCATCACCTTGAACTGGTCACCCTGGAACGCCCTCCGCAGATCACCGGCGCCCGGGTTCATGGACGCTTCGGTGGCGTCCTCGATCCCGTACTCCGCGTCGCTGATGGAGCCCGAGAAGGCCACGAGGGTGCCGATGTCGTACCCCTTGGCAGCGACGTACTTATCGATCTCCCGCTTGTAGCGGATCGCCGCGAGGCGTGAGTCGGAGACGACCATCGCCTTGGCGTGGCCTTCGAGCAGCCCGGCGACGTTCTCCTGGAAGTGCTCGACGATGAGCGCGGCCTTCTGCGCGATGGTCTGCGGGTTGAGCTTGACCCACCGCTTGACCCGCATCGTCGCCTCTGCTTGATCAACCGGCTGGTCGTCCGCTTCCGCGTCAGCCGTCCCGGCAACCCGGAAGGCCATCTGGAACGAGTGGTAGCCACGCAGCACGTCGAGGATGTAGCCCTCCTCGATCGCCTGCTTCATCGAGTAGACGTGGAACGGCACCGGCAAGTCGTCCCCGTCCGGGACACGGCCGAACAACTCCAGGGTCTTGGCCTTCGGCGTCGCGGTGAAGGCGAAGAAGGAGAGGTCCTCCGAGCTGGCGCGTTTGCTCGCCTCGGACGCCAGGAGGGCCTCGACGTCGATGCTCTGCGCGTCGGTTTCGGCGCCGTCTTCGGCAGCAGCCGCTTCCTCGGCCGTGAGCACGGCCTTGAGGTCGGCGGCGGTTCGGCCGGTCTGCGACGAGTGCGCCTCGTCCGCGATGACCGCGAACCGCTTGCCACGCAACCCGGCGTTCTCGCGGATCTCCTGCATGGCAAAGGGAAACGTCTGGATGGTCACGACGATGATGAGCTTGCCGTTGACCAGCGCCTTGGCGAGCAGCCCGGACTTCGACGTCGCCCCCTGCTTGCGCGCCTCGTCGATGTCGATGGCCGCGACGATCCCCGAATACGCCTGACCCTGTTGGGCGGTCGCGTCGATCTGCTTGATCGCGTCCTGGAGCTGCGCGTCGAGCACGTTGCGGTCGGTGACCACGATGACCGAGTCGAAGACCTTCTCGTTCTCCACCTGGAGTCGCGCCAGCCGGTGCGCGGTCCAGGCGATCGAGTTCGTCTTGCCCGACCCAGCCGAGTGCTGGATCAAGTACCGATGCCCTGGCCCCTCGACGCTCACCGCCTCGGTCAGCTTCGTGACCGCGTCCCACTGGTGGAAGCGCGGGAACAGCAGGGTCGTGGACT
>CALMKG010000588.1 GCA_937867175.1 uncultured Propionibacterium sp.
GAGGCGTGCGAGAACCTGCGCTCGGCGGGGACCTCGCTGGGCGCCTGAGCGCCCTCACGAACTGGCGCGTTGCTGGGGGGGACTACCGACTCAGGTCTCGCCCAGCAACGCGTCGTACGCCGCGGGGCGGGGTTCGTTTCACCGAGGGCATCGTGCGGAAATCGAGGCTCTCCAGGCGATACCCGCCCTTAGACTCCGCCTGCCTAGCAGCGGCGGGAGGAGTCCGAGATGCCCAAGCCAACGTGTCCGCGACACCGAGGAGGAGCCCTGGGTGCGGCCGTCACGACAGCCGTGACCGTGTTGCTCAGCCTCCCGCTCGCTGCGCCGGTGTCCGCGCTCGCTGTCCAGGATCCGGGTAGCGCGGCGGCAGCCGTAGTGACCCCTCCACAGCGGGCTGTGGCGCTCGCGCGGGTCGCCGAGGTCAAGGGGCTTCCGAAGGGCAAGGGAATCTCGGCCCTGAGTCCGACAGTGGCCGCGGCCGACGGGCAGGTCGAGACGACGTTCACCAAGCTCCGCGCGGTGGTTCGGGGCCCGCATGCGGCAAAGATCGTGAAGCGACTGCGCATCACCGTGCTTCGTGGCGCCAAGAAGGGCAGCAAGACAACGTGGACGAAGGTCGACCGAAGTCGGTCCGACAAGAAGGGTCGGTTTGACGCCACCTTCACCGGTCAGCCCGACAAGACCTATCAATTCCGGCTGGTAGTGCGCGCCAAGGGCCTGCGCCCCTACAGCGGCGCTCCTTTCAAGGCCTCGCTCGACGAGCCGGAGCTTCTGGAGTTGGGGTACTCCAAGATCAGCCATCTGGTCTTGAGTCCAGACGGGTCCTTCCTCACCTACTCGCTGCCCGAGAAGAAGCAAGGGAAGTTCTGGCACGACTCGGTGGGGGTCCACGACGTGGCGTCTGGGGTCACCACGGTCGTGGATCCGTTGCCCGCGGGCGTGGTGCCGAACGGTGACGTCAGCGACCTGTCGCTCTCCCCGAACCGCCGCTACGTCGCCTTCTGGTCCGACGCCACCAATCTCACCGCGGATGCGGATCTGAACTTCGCGGCGGACGCGTTCGTCAAAGACCTCACGACCGGTGTGGTGAACCGGGTGAACCTCGGACCTTGGGGAACCATGCACGGGGGCTCGGCTCGATCGGGCGACAAGATCGCCTGGTCGCCCGACAGCAGCACGATCGCGCTCAACGGCGGCGAGGCGCGGTACCAGATCTGGTCGTATCGGCTGGCCGACGGAACCAGTCACATCGTCTCGGATGCGGGCTGCTCCACCGAGGTGGAGGGCTTCACCCCCGACGGGCTGAACGTGATCTCCCGGGCATTCGACGGTGCGACCACCCGCGCGGTCTTCAGCAGCGTCGATGGCAGCCTCAGTGACGGCAGCAGCAGTGAGACCATCCCCTTCGCCACGGCGGGAGACACGGCACCCCTCGAGCCCGGGACGCGGACGACGACGCTGGCCCAACCGGCGGGACAGGACCTGGTGTTCGTCCGGGCATGGAGGTGGACGGGGGATTGGGGCGACAAGATCGGCAATCCGCGTTGGGCGCTGTGGAAGCCCTCGACTGGGGTGGTGGTGCGTACCGGCCCGCTGACCGACCCGTACGGCTACGGCCTGAAGCAGGGTCGCTACTTCCTCCAGAGCATCGCGCTGAGCACGCACAGCGACGTGCCCCAACGGCTCCAGGTGACTGACATCCAGACCGGATCGGCACGTGAGCTCTCGTTGGTTCGTCGCAACGAGCAGGGCCTGAGTGTCAGTCCCATCGACACCGACGGCCTATACGAGGGCGTCAGGCTGGCCGATGTCTCCCCGGATGGACGCTTGTTCGCGTACGCGGCTCAGCGACTCACTCCGACTCGCGCCGAACGTTTAATCGTTCTCCGCAATCTCGATACCGGACACGAGGTCGAGATCGCCAACGCCTCGATGCCGGTGTTCGTGGGCAATCGTCTGGCAGTCGTCCGCGATGAGCAGGTCGTCGTCCTGCCCCCGGTCGAGCCGTAACCCCGCCATGGTCGCGTGGTGGACTGCCTCGGTGAGGGCGAGCCCCGTCCTGGGCCGCGCCTTGGTCTGCCTGCTCAGCGCGGTGCTGGCCGTCGCTGGCTCGCTCGGCACGGCCTCGGCGGAGTCGAGCGGCTCGCCGCGGTGGTCCGGCGGAGCGATCCAGGGCGAAGTGGGGGATGCGATCGCGGCCGGTATCCGACTGCAGCCGGCGGGCCACGTGCGTGGCCGTCGTGCCCTGCTGCAGCTGCGGGAGCAGGGCGATGAGTCCTGGCGCACGGTGGCACGTGCCCGAGTCAGGCGAGCCGGCGGCGTCACGCTCGTCGTGCCGACAGCAACCAGCTACCGCGGCAGATTGCGCATTCGCATCCCTGCCCGGGGCGAGAAGCCGGCCCTGATCACCACGAGCCGCCGGGTCGTCATCAGGGACGCGGAGATCGAAGGGCAGCCACAGCCGCCCACCAACAGCTCGGAGTTCGAGGCGGAGGTCTTGGCTCTCGTGAACCAGTCCCGAGCCGGGCAGCGATGGTGCGGTGACCAGCTCCTCGGCCCGTCAGCGCCGCTCGCGTTGAACGCAGCCCTCGCCGGGGCGGCGCGCGCGTACGCGGTTCGCATGGGCACCGAGGGCTTCTTCGCGCACGTCGCCCCCGATGGCTCGACCCCGAGCGATCGGGCCGAGGCGGCGGGGTACCCGGGCGGGGTAGGCGAGAACATCGGTGCCGGTCAGGAGACCCCGAGCCAGGTGGTGGCCGCGTGGCTGGGAAGCCCTGGGCACTGCCAGAACCTCATGTCGCCCGGCTACACGGTCATCGGGATCGGCCACGCACACGTCCCCGACAGCGAGTATGGGGACTACTGGGTCCAGATGTTCGGGTGAGGCCTCAGGTCTCGCCCAGCAACGCGTCGTACGCCGCGGGGCTGGAGTCGCGCAGGAA
>CALMKG010000589.1 GCA_937867175.1 uncultured Propionibacterium sp.
GTTCGGGCGTCAGAACCGACCCTACGACCAGTTGGCCGGATAGGATCTGCTGCTCGATGTGAGCCAGCACCACCTCGTACGCCTTCATGGGTGAAGCCTATTGGTTCGGACAAACTCCTCCCTGACTTGACAATGGTTAGACCAAAGTCGGATGATTCAGACACCCTCAGCCATCCTGGATAACAAGGAAGTCATCGGATGCCATTTCAGCCAGACCTCGCGCCGGTCAGCGGTAGCCTCGCTCTGTCAGCATTGGTGGCCCTGTTGCCGCTGCTCACTGTCTTCATCTGTTTGGGCGTGTTGAAGTGGAAGGCGCACTGGGCCTGCTTGGCCGGCTTGGGAGTAGCCCTGGTCATCGCCGTCGCCGCCTTCGGCATGCCGGTCGGGATTGCGATCGCCTCGGCGACCGAAGGTGCGGCCTTCGGCATTTTCCCGATCACCTGGATCGTTCTGACAGCCATCTTCCTGTTCGAGCTCACTGTGGCGTCCGGTCACCACGACGACCTGATGCGCACCTTCAACGGCATCTCCCCCGACACCCGGGTGCTCGGTGTGCTCCTGGCCTTCTGCTTCTGCGCAGTATTGGAGGCGTTGGCAGGCTTCGGCGCACCGGTAGCCATAGTCGGTGTGATGCTGGTGGCGATTGGCTTCCCCCCGCTGAAGGCCGCGGTGACGGTGCTGGTCGGCAACACCTTCGCGGTGCCCTTCGGAGCGATCGCCACACCGATCATCACCGGTGGCCGACTGACCAACATCGACTACGGCGAGATCGGTGCGACGGTGGCGTCCCAGACCTCGGCGCTGGTCTGGGTGGTTCCGCTGCTGCTGCTGTTCATCATGGACGGTTGGCGCGGGCTTCGCGAGGTCTGGCCGTTCGCGTTGGTGGTCGGCGTGAGCTACGCGGTGATCACCTGGTTGAGTGCCAACTTCATCTCGGTGGAACTCACCAACATGATCGCCGGGCTGGGCAGCCTGGCCATCGGCGTGGTGATGCTGCGCTTCTGGCGGCCGGGCGGCAGCGCCGAGGCAGACGCCGAAGCCACCCCGATCACCACGAGCCGGGTCGCCTGGGCGCTGTTTCCCTACCTACTGATCATCCTGGTCTTCGGCGTGACCCAACTGGTGGCGCCGGTGAAGCGCTGGCTGAGTGGCACCGACCTGGTCATCGGGTGGCCGGGGCTGTGGCAGGGTCAGCAGATCATGGTCCTGACTTCGGACGGGGCGCCTTCGGCGTCCGCGAAGTTCGCCTTCGGCTGGCTGAGCTCGCCGGGCACGCTGCTGCTGATCACCGCGGTGGTGATCGGGTTGGTCTATGGGCTGCCGCTGCGGACCATCGGCAAGATCTTCATCGCCCAGGTCTACAAGCTGCGTTGGACCTTCCTGACGATCGCCTCGGTGCTGGCCCTTGCCTACGTGATGAACCTGTCCGGGCAGACGCTGACCATCGGGCACTGGATCGCCGGCGCCGGTGCCATCTTTGCCTTCCTGGCGCCGATCCTGGGCTGGATCGGGACCGCAGTGACCGGGTCTGGGACCTCGGCCACCGCGCTGTTCGCGTCCCTGCAACAGACGGCCGCCGAGGGCATCGGCGTCGAGCCCCGGCTGCTCGTGGCGGCGAATACCGTCGGCGGCGCGGTCGGCAAGATGCTCAGTCCGCAGACGCTGGCCATCGCAGCTACGGCGGTGGCGGGTAAGGAATCCGACATGCTGCGAAAGGCGCTGCCCTGGAGTTTGGGCCTATTGGTGGCACTGTGTCTGCTGGTCGGCCTGCAATCCACTCCAGTCCTTGGTTGGATGGTTCCGTAGTCCTGCCCTATAAACAATCCAGCCCTACAAACCTCAAGGAGGAGGTAATTCATGACAGCCACCAGCACCCGAAGGGGGCTGAAGGTCGCCCTGTTCGCCACTTGCGCCAATGATGTGATGTTCCCGCAGACCCCGATCGCGACGGTGGAGCTGCTGGAGCGGCTCGGCTGCCGAGTCGAGTTCCCGGAGGAGCAGACCTGCTGTGGTCAGATCTTCACCAACACCGGCTACTACGACGAAGCCATGGGCTCGGTGAAGAGCTACCTGAAGGCATTCGAGAAGTACGAGTACATTGTCGGGCCATCGGGCTCGTGCGTCGGCTCGGTTCGTCACCAGCACGAGATGCTGGCCCGTCGCGACGCGGGTGACGCCATCGGTGACCGGGTGGCCGCAGTGGCCGCCCGCACCTACGACATCAGCGAGTTCATCGTCGATGTGCTCGGCATCACCGACGTCGGCGCCTACTTCCCGCACCGGGTGACCTACCACCCGTCCTGCCACTCGGTCCGGGTCGCCAAGGTGGGCGACAAGCCGATGCAGCTGCTGAAGGCAGTGCACGGCATCACCGTGCTCGACCTGCCCAACTCCGAGCAGTGCTGTGGCATGGGCGGCACCTTCTCGCTGAAGAACCCGGACATGTCGGTCGCGATGGCCAGCGACAAGGCAAGGAATGTGGCCAGCACCGGTGCAGAGTACCTCGTGGCCGGTGACAATCTGTGCCTGCTGAACATCTCAGGTGTCCTCAACCGCACTCGCGCCGGAGTCAAGCCGATCCACTTGGTCGAGATCCTGGCCCGGACTGAAAGGAGCAACTGATGAGCACCGACGTCAGCCGAGGACCACGAGCACGCCGAGACCCTGCGCCTGCTCGCCGCACCCCGGCGCCGCCCGCAGGTGATCTGATCGATTCTCCGCGCTTCCAGGAAGCGGTCAAGGGTGCCTTGGCGAACGAGCAGCAGCGAGCGAATCTGCGCCATGCCACCACAACCATCCGCAACAAACGCGCCCAGGTGGTCGCCGAACTCGACAACTGGCAGGAGTTGCGGCAAGCCGGAGAGCAGATCAAGACCCGTGTGGGACGCCACATGCCCGACTACCTGCTGCAGTTCGAGGAGAACTTCACCAAGGCCGGCGGGGTCATCCACTGGGCACGCGACGCCGAAGAGGCGAACCGGATCGTCATCGAACTGGTGCGCCAGACCGGTGAGGACGAACTGGTCAAGGTGAAGTCGATGGTCACCCAGGAAATCGAGATGAACGAGGCGTTGGAGGCGGCCGGCATCGCTGCCTGGGAGACCGACCTCGCGGAGCTGATCGTCCAGCTGGGGCACGACCGGCCCAGCCACATCCTCGTGCCGGCCATCCACCGTAACCGGGCTGAGGTGCGTGAGATCTTCCTGGAGGAGATGGGACGCTACGGCACGCCTGCTCCCGAAGGGTTGGACGATGAGCCGGCCCATCTGGCCGCAGCCGCTCGCACGCACCTGCGCAACAAGTTCATGCGGGCGAAGGTGTCGACATCGGGCGCGAACTTCCTTGTCGCCGAGACCGGCTCATTGGTCGTGGTCGAGTCGGAGGGCAACGGCCGGATGTGCCTGACCCTGCCGCAGACCCTGATCTCGGTGGTGGGCATCGAGAAGCTGGTGCCGACCTTCGACGACCTTGAGGTTTTCCTGCAGCTGCTGCCGCGGAGCTCCACCGGTGAGCGGATGAACCCGTACACCAGCGTGTGGACCGGTGTCACACCCGGAGACGGCCCGCAGTCGATCCACTTGGTCCTGGTCGACAACGGCCGAACCAAGGTCCTGGCCGATCCGATCGGACGCGCGGCGCTGCGCTGCATCCGCTGCTCGTCGTGCCTGAACATCTGCCCGGTCTATGAGCGCGCAGGCGGCCACGCCTACGGTTCGGTCTACCCGGGGCCGATCGGGGCCATCCTGAACCCGCAGCTGCGGGGCACCGCGTCCGAGGTCGATCGGTCGCTGCCGTTCGCGTCCAGCCTGTGTGGTGCCTGCAACGACGTCTGTCCGGTCAAGATCCCAATCTCCGACCTCTTGGTGCACGAGCGGCACAAGGTGGTGGAGGCGAAGAAGGCCGATCCGCCGCACATTCCGCACACCGCTGAACCGCAACTGATCAAGGCCGCGTCTTGGGTGATGGCCGATCACAGGCACCTGGAGCTGGCCGGATTCGGCATGATGACCGGTTCGGCGGTCTTGGGGAAGATGCTGGGTATCGAGAAGTTCGGTGCGATGCCCGCCCCGCTGTCGCGGTGGACCAGTGCCCGAGACGTGCCGATGCTGCCCGAACAGACGTTCCGCCGCTGGTGGAAGCAGAACCGAGGAGACCAGAAGTGAACGCGAAGGACGAGATCCTGGCGAGGGTACGCAGGTCGCTGCGCGACGTGCCAGCAGGCGAGATCGAGGCGGACGCCCCGATCGATTGGCGCTACGGCCAGCCGGTTGAGGTGGCTGACGTGCTGGACCTATTCGCTGAGCGGGTCGCCGACTACAAGGCCGCCGTGGTGCGGTGTTCACAGGCCAAGGTCGCCGAGGCCGTCGTCCAAGGGCTGCAGACCGCGAAGGTGACCTCGGTGGTCGTCCCCCCTGGCCTGGACAGCGGTTGGTGTGAGGCGATCAGGCAGGCCGGCATGCAGTTGCTCGTCGAGCAGCCGGAGTCCCCGCTGAGCAACGCCGAGCTGAATGAGATCGATGCGGTGGTCACAGCGGCAGCAGTGGGTACGGCCGAGACCGGCACGATCATGCTGGACCACACCGCTGACCAAGGACGACGCGCTCTGACCTTGGTGCCGGATGTGCACATCTGTGTGGTGCGCGCCGACCAGGTGGTCTCGGGTGTTCCTGAGGCGGTGGCACGGCTGAAGCCGGCAGTCTTGGCCGGCCAGCCGTTGACCTGGATCAGCGGCGGCAGCGCGACCAGCGACATCGAGCTGAGCCGAGTGGAGGGGGTGCACGGCCCGCGCACGCTGCACGTCATCATCGCGGAGTGAATTTCACCGAGGAGACAGTAGGCTCTGGGGCGTGCCTGAAGGTAAGAGAATCGATGGACGCGGCCCAGACGACCTGCGTCAGGTGAAGTTCACACGTGGCTGGCTCGACCACGCCGAGGGATCGGTCCTGGTCGAGTTCGGCCGCACCCGCGTCCTGGTGGCGGCGTCGGTCACCGAGGGGGTACCCAGGTGGCGCAAGGGGTCCGGGCTCGGCTGGGTGACCAGCGAGTACGAGATGCTGCCGCGGGCCACCAACACCCGAAGCGAGCGCGAGTCACGCAGGGGGCGCGTCGGCGGCCGTACCCATGAGATCAGCCGGCTGATCGGCCGGTCGCTACGCGGCATCATCGACTACACAGCCCTCGGTGAGAACACCATCGTCATCGACTGCGATGTGCTGCAAGCCGACGGAGGCACCCGGACCGCGTCCATCACCGGGGCGTACGTGGCGCTCTCGGACGCCGTCGACTGGCTACGGGAACGCAAACTGCTGGTGGGTGAACCACTGACCGGGTCGGTCTCGGCGATCAGCGTCGGCATCGTGGACGGTCGGCCGCTGCTCGACCTGTGCTACGACGAGGACGTCAACGCCGAGGTCGACATGAACATCGTCTGCGCCGGCAGCGGCGAATTCATCGAGGTACAGGGGACCGCCGAGGGCGCGCCGTTCGACCGCGGACAGCTGAACGAATTGCTCGACCTGGGTCAGCTGGGCTGCGCCGAACTCGCCATACTGCAGCAGGACGCCTTGTCGGAAGGGAAGACAGCGTGAACAAGCAATTGTTGTTGGCCACCAACAATGTCAAGAAGTTGGCCGAACTGCGTCGCATGCTCGCGGAGCAGGGGCTGGCGATCGACGTGCTCGCGCTAGCCGATGTGGCCGACTTCCCGGAGCCGGTCGAGACAGAGTGGACTTTCGAGGGCAATGCGCTGACGAAGGCGCGGGCCGGCGTCCAGCACAGCGGCCTCCCGACGCTGGCCGACGACTCCGGGCTGTGCGTCGACGCGCTGAACCAGATGCCGGGGGTGCGGTCGTCGCGATGGGCGGGCCCAGCGCAAGAAGACGTCGCCAACCTCGAACTGGTGCTGCGACAGATCGAGGATGTCCCTGACGAGCGGCGGACCGCCAAGTTCGTGGCGGTGATGGCGTTGGTCTTGCCGGACGGCCGCGAGTTCACCACCCGAGGCGAGATGCCCGGCCGGATCGCCCACGGCGCCAAGGGCGCCAAGGGGTTCGGCTACGACCCCATCTTCCGGGCGGACGACCAGCCGCCGTCCCCCTCGGGCAAGCCACGCACCAACGCCGAGCTGACCGCCCAAGAAAAGGATGCCATCAGCCATCGAGGCAAGGCGGTGCGCGCCATGGGGCCGGTGCTACGCGAAGTGCTGGCCGCGCCCCACCAGGAGACCGATTCGTGAAGCAATACCACGACCTGCTCGCCCACGTGCTCGACAACGGTGTGCACAAGGACGACCGCACCGGAACCGGGACACGCAGCGTCTTCGGCTACCAGATGCGGTTCGACCTGCGGGTCGGCTTCCCGCTGCTCACCACGAAGAAGGTGTACACCCGCGGGATCTTCGGGGAACTGCTGTGGTTCCTGAAGGGCGCCACGAACGTGGCCTGGCTGCACGAGAACAACGTGCACATCTGGGACGATTGGGCCGACCCCCAAACCGGCGAGCTCGGGCCCATCTACGGCTATCAATGGCGCAGTTGGCCGACGCCGGACGGCAGCCACATCGACCAGATCAACCAGGTCATCGAAGCGATCAGGGCCAATCCCGATTCGCGCCGGCACATCGTCTCGGCGTGGAACGTCGGGCAGATCCCGCAGATGGCGCTGCCGCCGTGTCACGCCTTCTTCCAGTTCTACGTGGCCCAGGGCCGGCTCAGCTGCCAGCTGTACCAGCGTTCCGCCGACCTGTTCGTCGGTGTGCCCTTCAACATCGCGTCGTACGCAACATTGACGCACATGATCGCGCAGGTCTGCGACCTCGAAGTGGGCGACTTCGTGCACGTCCTCGGCGACGCGCACATCTACGACAACCATCTCGACCAGGTGAACGAACTGCTCGGCCGCGAGCCGCGCCAGCTGCCGAAGCTGTGGCTCAATCCGGCTGTGCGCCGGATCGACGACTTCACCCTGGCCGACATCAAGGTGCTTGACTACGAC
>CALMKG010000590.1 GCA_937867175.1 uncultured Propionibacterium sp.
TCGCCCAGTGCGTTGTTCGCGGCGGCCTCGACGCCGTCGGTGGTGATGATCTCGACCAACTCGGCGATCCGGTCGGTGAACTCGGCGCGCTCGCCCAACTCGGCGGGGAAGTAGCCGCCGGTCATGATCCTTTCAACATGCTCCCCGATGTCCTTCGCTCCCGCGGTGGTCTTCGCCAGGTTGTCGCGCTGCGGCTCTTCCATCTCGGCAGCGATGGGGCCCGGATCGAAGCCGGCGGGCGGCGCGACGCAGGCGATCCAAGCCGCCGCAGTCAGCGCCATCTGGTGCGGCATCTCACCCATGTCGAGCATCCGCAGCGCAGGCTCGGGAATGCGCTGCAGCAGCTTCGCCGACCCGTCCGAACCCACCCGCGCGGTCTTGTCGCCGAGCGCGTGGTTCTGCCAGCGGTGGAAGAGTTGGGCGATGTAGGCATCAGGGTCGAAGCCTTGGGGCAGCGGGTCGATGCTGGGTAGGTATTCGTTGCGAATCGCGGCCTGCACCGACTTGGCGACGAACTCCTTGTCGCGGGCGGACGGGATGGTCGGGGAGTTGCTAAGCCCGCCCAGGTAGGCGATCAGCGAGTGCGAGCCGTTGAGCAGACGCAGCTTCACCAACTCGTACTGCTCGACCTCTTCGGAGAAGGTGACGCCGGGCGCGGCCTCCCACGCGGGGCGGCCGGCTGTGAAGTGATCCTCCAAGACCCACATGGTGAAGGCTTCGGCTGGCACCGGGGCCTCATCACGCAGCCCGAGAATCTGCTCGACCTGCGTCTTGGTCTGTTCGTTGGTGCCCGGCACGATCCGGTCGACCATCGCGTTCGGGAAGCTGACCTGGCCGGCCACGTAGTCGAGCACCTCGCTGTCGACCTTGGCGGCCTCCAGGAACTGCAGCACCATCGAGGCGGTGGTGTTGCCGGCCGACTGCATGTTGTCGCAGGACAGCACGGTGATCGGGGCTTGTGACTCCTTGGCCCTCTTGACCAGGCCCCAGGCAAGTTGGGCGAGTGGGGCGGTTGCGGAGTCGGGGCCGGCAAGGCCCGGGGCGATCTCGGGGGAATTGAGCATCAACCTGCCGGTGACGCCGTCAGCGTTGTAGCCCTTCTCGGTGATGGTCAGCGTGACGATCTTGTGGTTGGGGTCGGCGATCGCGGCCAGCACTTCGGCGGGCTGCTCGGCCGCCACGAAGAGTCGGCGGTGCACATCCACCAATTGCACGTCGGTGCCCTCGGGGCTGAGTTGCAGGATGGAGTACAAGAAGTCCTGGTTGATCATCGGGTCGATGATGCGGCGCGAGCGGTTCGCCACGCCCACGATGCCCCAGTCGCCGCCGGCGGCGGCCATGGCCAGCGCGGTGTTCACGGCCGCGTGCGCTCGGTGGAACTGCCCGATCCCCAAGTGGACGATGCCGGTCGCATCGGGGGCGGAGGCGCCGATGCGGCGTTCGAACGGGGCATTGGAGCGATTCAGGTTGGCCATCGTGTTCACCTATCTGGTTGTGGCTGGTGCGGAGTAGTGATCGTCCACGTCGACGATGCCCATTCTCGCAGGACGCACGCCGTGGCGCTCAGCCTGCAGCCGTTCCGCGGCACTGTCCGGGACCAATGCACGGAGTCTCTGCCGCCGTGGGTCTGACACGCCGAGGAACCCAGTCCGCTCGGCGATGCTCCCGCAGCCGGTGATCGCACTGCTCTAGAGTGTGCTGCCATGAATGCCGCGGCAAGCTGGCGGCGGCCGAGCCCGCGGATGCGAAGTCGGCGTCGCCGGGCCACGGCGATCTTGGGTGTGCCGTTGCTCGTCGTGTTGGCGTCATTTGCGTGGTTGCTCGTGGGAGGGCTGGACTCCTTCGGGCATACCGCCGATGGCGTGACACCAACGGATATCGAGAGCAGGACGACGGTGGTGGTGCCGGCCGGCTGGCAGGTGGCAGGGACGCGTCTGGGGAAGGACACGGTGAACGTGTCGACGCCCGACGGTGTGCTGACCGCGACATTGCGCTTGGTTCCCGTCGAACCGGTGGTCGGCTACACCGAAGCCTGGGATGTTGCACCTTCGCTGTCCAGATCGGAGACCTTGGCGTCCGGGCTGACGGTCGTGCACGGCTTGGACGATCGACGATTCGTTGCCGCGGTCGGCGGTGAGGGGGCGGCTGTGCTGGTGGACGCGCAGGCGGTGCAGGACCTGTCCAGCTACCTGCCCGCGCTGGCGGAACTGCTCGAGGGGATCCGACTGTCGTGAACCGAACCCTGCGCGAGATCGCCGCCGCTTTCATGGTCATGGTTTTCGGGGTGGGTGGGTGTACCTCCTGCGCCACCGCCCTTGGCGCTGAATGGTCCCCTCCGCGTGCGAACGAGCCGGCACCGGAGTCGGACTGGACACCGCCGAAGTGGCAGGGGGTGTTCGCCGAGGCGACGAGTCTGCCCAAACCACTCGAGGCGACCGGATTGGGCCTTGTCGAGCGGCGCCTCCGCAACGATGAAATCGGGCTGCAAGCCCGTTGGGAGCAGCTGCCGGGAGCCGGCTCGGGTAACGCTGCGATCGTCGAGGCTATTCGCGGCATCGTCTCCTTGCGTGGCGAGTCTGTGGGCGTTGCGTACCAACCCAAGGTGTTCGCACGAGGGGCGGGCCTGGCTGCACGCGGCTGCGTGACCGGATCGACCGCGTGGCCGGCTGCCG
This sequence comes from uncultured Propionibacterium sp., assembly GCA_937867175.1. GTDB lineage: Bacteria > Actinomycetota > Actinomycetes > Propionibacteriales > Propionibacteriaceae > Brooklawnia. The sequence goes on from CALMKG010000590.1 coordinate 2,673, forward strand.
AGGTCGTTGCCGATCCGGCGACGGGTCCCATCGGGGGCAGCGGTGTGGCCGTGGTGTGCGACATCGTCTTCGCGTCCGGGTCGGTCCTGGGTCAGCGACTGCGTGTGCTCGGGGCGCAAGACGGCATGGTCACGTCCGACACGTCCCGCGTCTTCTACTTCGACACCCGCACTGGCGAAGGGGGGTCGGGTGCGCAGCTGTGGGCGCCCGGTGCGGCCGAGGCCTTGTGGGCGGGCATCGCGCAATCGCTGCGTCGGCAGGCCGGTCTGCTCAGTCTCGCTCCCATCGCGGCCGGCCCCGGTGGTCCGGAGTTGACCGCAGGTTTGCTGGAGAGCACCGAGGTCGGTCCGAATGGCACGCTTCTGGTCAGCGTACCGGCCGGATTCAACGCGCCCGAACTCGCGGCGTTGGGGATCACGGACACGCTGCGGTCCTCGACTTGGGCTGTTCCCCGTGAGGTCGCGGAGCCCCTGTTGAGTGTCTTTGGTGTCCAAGTCGTGGCCGCCGCGGGTGCGCCCTTCATCGCGCCCGCTCCGGTGGCAGCCGGCCTCGACCTGGTGGGCTGCGATTTGTTGCCGTGCGTGGCGATGACCTATGACGACGGCCCGGGTGAGCTGACTGCTGGCGTCCTGGACCAGTTGGCGGCCCGGCATGCGTCCGCGTCCTTCTTCCTGATCGGAGCCAGGGTTGCCGGCAACGCCGATCTGGCCCGTCGCATGGTGGCTGAGGGACACGTCGTCGGGAATCACACCTGGAGTCATACTGCCTTGTCGAAGACGACTGTCGCGAAGGCCGCAGACGAGTTGCGCAGAACCGATGCCGCGATTCTTGCCGCCACCGGGGTGCCCGTCACGGTTTTCCGGCCCCCCTGGGGGGAGTACAACGAGGCGGTTCTGGCGGTTGCCGGAAAGCCCGCAATCTTGTGGGACGTCGACACCTTTGATTGGCGTCAGCCCAGCGACGAAGTGCTGATCGGACGCGCGGTGGATCAGCCGATCCCAGGATCGGTCGTCTTGCAGCACGATATCCACCCCAACACCGGACGCACCGCCGGCCGCGTCTACGACGGGCTGCTGGATCGCGGGTTCGTGCTGGTCAACCTGCAGCAGCTGTACAACGGCCAACTGCCGGTCTCGGGGGCACGCTCGAGCGGTCGCTGAGCACGGTCCGCCATGGCCGTCGCCGGGGTGTGACCCCGGCCGGCGGTGGCACAGTCTCAGCGATCAGTGTCTGCGTCTTCGGCCAGCATGCCGAACAGTCGCTTCCTGGTCTCGGCGAGGGTCTTGGCTGCGGTCTGAATCTGTTGCGATGAACCGGAGGCCACGACCGCCTTGGCGGCGCCGGCCAGTGCTCCGAACTCACGCCACAGGTCGGTCACGTCCCCCGATGCCATCCCTTCCGAGTCGTTCACCAGCTCCCACGGCTTGGGGTCCACGTCGTCGGCGGCGGTGCGTCCAGCCTCGGTGAGCCGGAACGCCTTCTGGCCGTCGTTGTCGAAGGCCTCCACCAAGCACTCGTCCTCGAGTTGGCTGAGTGCCGGGTACACCGCACCCGGACTGGGCCGCCACGCGCCGTCCGTGCGTTCGCTGACCGTCTGGATCATCTGGTAGCCGTTCAGCGGCTCCTCGAGGAGCAATGCCAGGATCGCCAGGCGGACATCACCGCGGCGGACCCGGCCCGCGCGCCGCGAACGGATGCGGGCTCCTTGGAAGGGGCCTCCCGGGCCGAACGGGGACTGTGCATCGAACTCCTCGAAGAAGGGGCCTCTCGGGCCGTAGCCATGCCGTTCGCGACCGTGGCCTGCGGATCGCGACCGACCCGGGGGATTCGAGGCGTCTTCCTTCGCGCGCCAGTCCTCAGGTTTTTCGTCGTACTTCATTTCGTTTTCCTTTCGTTGATCACGTAACGCTCACGATATATCGCGTTAGTGTCGCATTCAAGGGGGTGCGTGCGGACAAGCCATCGCTGTCGAGGGTTTGTCACTGATGGCGGGCCGGGGTTACTCTTGTCACGTGGCTTGGCCCATGAGCGCCCCTGTTGCGCTGCTCCTTGGTCGCCGCAGCGAGACTTGCTGAAGGGCAGTCTTCCTCGCTGCGGTGTCTTGTTGTGTTTGGCTGCCACCACCATCACCCCGTAGCCGAGGAGACAGATCATGACCGTCCAGAACATCCACCATCCCAAGCCCCGCACCAAGCCGCAGTCGCGCCCGGTGCAGCAGCCGTCCCCGATGCCGTTTCAGCGGTACACCCCGTTCATCCCGATCGACCTGCCAGACCGCACTTGGCCGACCAAGCGCCTCAACCAGGCACCACGCTGGCTGTCCACCGACCTGCGCGACGGCAACCAGGCCCTGATCGACCCGATGACCCCCGGACGCAAGCGCAAGCTGTTCGACCTGCTGGTTCGGATGGGCTACAAGGAGATCGAGGTCGGCTTCCCGTCCGCCTCCCAGACCGACTTCGACTTCGTCCGCTCGCTGATCGAGACCGATGCGGTGCCCGAAGATGTCACGATCTCGGTGCTGACCCAGGCGCGTCCCGACCTGATCGATCGCACCGCCCAGTCGCTGATCGGCGCCCAGCGCGGCACCATCCACCTCTACAACGCCACCGCGGAGCTGTTCCGCAGGATCGTCTTCCGGATGAGCGAGGCCGAGTGCAAGCAACTGGCCCAGGACGGCACCCGCTGGGTCATCGACGCCGCCGAGAAGTACCTGCGCGACGTGGAGTTCGGTTACCAGTACTCACCTGAGATCTTCACCCAGACCCCGACCCAGTTCGCGGTCGAGGTCTGCAACGGCGTGATCGATGTCTGGCAGCCGGACGCCGACCGCGAGATCATCCTCAACCTGCCCGCCACGGTCGAGATGAGCACCCCGAACACCTACGCCGACCAGATCGAGTACTTCTCGCGCCACATCAACTCGCGCGAGAACGTCTGCATCTCACTGCACACCCACAACGACCGGGGCACCTCGGTGGCGGCGAGCGAACTGGGCCTGATGGCCGGCGGCCAGCGCGTCGAAGGCTGTCTGTTCGGTCACGGCGAGCGCACCGGCAACGTTGACCTGGTGGTCATGGGCATGAACTTGTACACCCAGGGCATCGACCCGAAGATCGACTTCAGCCGCCTCGACGAGGTCCGTCGTACCGTCGAGTACTGCACCGGCATGCCGGTTCCGGCCCGCCAGCCCTATTCGGGTGATCTGGTCTACACCGCCTTTTCGGGCTCGCATCAGGACGCCATCAAGAAGGGTCTGGAAGACCTGGAGATCAAGGCCGACCGGGATCGCGTCACCATCCACGAGGTGGGCTGGCAAGCGCCGTACCTGCCGGTCGACCCGCACGACGTGGGGCGCACCTACGAGGCGGTCATCCGGGTGAACAGCCAGTCCGGCAAGGGCGGCATGGCTTACCTGATGAAGGCCGACCATGCCCTGGTGCTGCCGCGGCGGCTGCAGATGGAGTTCAGCCGGGTCGTCCAGGAGCACACCGACTCCGCGGGCGGTGAGGTCACCAGTGAGCAGCTGTGGCAGATCTTCTCCGACGAGTACCTGAACCGTACCGAGCCGTTCCAGGGCAAGGGATTCACCCTGGAGTCGGTGGAAGACGGCTTGGCAACGATCAAGGCTCGCATCATGGTCGACGGCAGCGAACGCGTGATCACCGGAGAGGGCAACGGCCCGGTTTCGGCGTTCGTGGACGCGCTGGGCCAAGTCGGGGTGCAGGTGCGCGTCCTCGACTACAACGAGCATGCGCTGACCGCCGGCGGGGACGCCAAGGCCGCGGCCTACGTCGAATGCGAGGTCGAAAACGGTGAGACCGAGGTGCACTGGGGCGTCGGCATCGACCCGGACATCACTACCGCCTCGCTGAAGGCCGTGATGAGCGCGGTCAACCGGCATCGCAGGGAGGCGTACGCCGTCGCGATGTGAGTTTTGAACCCTGAGGGCGTCCCGGTGGTCTCGCTGGGGCGCCCTTGGCGTCGGCTGCGGGGGAGACGCCGCGCAACAGTGGCAGACTCGAAAGCATGACCTTGCCCCAACCTGCGCCCTTAGTGCTCCGCGGCCGACGGTTTGACGCGGCTCGTCCGGCGGTGATGGGTATCATCAACCGCACCCCCGACTCGTTCTACCCTCCGGCCCGCCACCTCGAACTGGACGACGCGCTGTCCCGGGCGGCGAGCATGATCTCCGAGGGCGTGGACATCATCGACGTCGGCGGTGTGCGGGCCGGCCAAGAGGGAGACTGGGTCACCGAGGCCGTCGAGATCGATCGCGTGCGGCCGTTCCTGGTGGCACTGCGCCTGGCGCACCCTGAGCTGTTGATCAGCCTGGACACTTGGCGCGCCGAGGTGGCGGACGCCTGTGCGGGGCTGGTCGACCTTGTCAACGACACCTGGGCGGGGGCGGACGCCGGCTTGGTCGCGGTGGCGGCCGAACAAGGCGCCGGCTACGTCGTGTCACACACCGGCGGGCTTGCGCCACGCACCGATCCGACGGGGGTGTACTACGGCCCCGGGGATGGCGTGGTTGAGCATGTGCTGAGTGGGCTGGCCGAGGGTGCCAAGCGTGCGGTCTCGGCGGGGGTGGCGTCCGAAGCGGTACTGGTCGACCCCACCCTCGACTTCGGCAAGCGGACGGTCGACTCGCTGCGCCTGGTGGCTGCCACAGGGCGCTTCCTGGCGCTCGGTCACCCGGTGCTGATGGCGATCAGTCGCAAGGACTTCGTCGGTGAGACCCTTGATCTGCCGGCCGACGAGCGTCTCGAAGGAACGCTGGCGGCCACCGCAGTGGCCGCTTGGCAGGGCGCCACGGTCTTCCGGGCACACGACGTGCGGGCGACCCGCCGGGTGGTTGACATGGTCGCCTCGATCCGTGGCGACCGGGCGCCGCTGCGCAGCGAACGGGGAAGCTAGCGTCGGTTCAGCCGGCCTTGCGGACGCGCAGGCCCGAGTCGATCAGTGCCCGGACCAGCACGCGTCCGCTCACCGGCTGGGCGCCGGCGGCCACCAGATCGGCAGGCATCAGTTCTGTGCCGAAGAGAGCCACCAACGCACAAGACGCCGGGCCGCCAACGGCAGCCCGGCGTCCCATTTGCCCATGATCAGCCCTTGTCGGAACCCAAGGTCAAACCAGAGACGAACTGCTTCTGCAGGACGAAGAAGATCACCAGAACTGGCAAGGCAGCGATGATCGAGCCGGCAGAGAGCAGGTTGAAATCGGTGAAGAAGGTGCCCTTCAGGTTGTTCAGCGAGCTGGTCACCGGCATCTTGTCACCGGATTGCAGCAAGACCGTCGCCCAGAAGAACTCGTTGTAGATCCAGGCCACCTGCAGCGTCGCCAATGCCGCCAGTGCGGGTCGGATCAGTGGCAGGGTGATGCCATAGAACTGCCGCCACAAGGACGCGCCATCGATCTCGGCCGCCTCGTACATCGCCTTGGGAAGCCCGATCATGTAGTTGCGCAAGACGAACGTGCAGAAACCGGTCTGGAAGGCGACGTTGATCAGGATGACACCGGCGTGGGTGTTGAGCAACGAACCCGAATCCGACAACCATGCCGGCAACTGCACCCAACGGAACATCCGGTAGACGGGGATCAGCAGCGATTGCGGTGGTAGCAGGTTGGCGGCCACGAAGACGGCAAGCATGGCGAAATTGAACCGGAACTTCACCCGGGCGAGCACGAACGCCATGCAGCTCGACGCGGCGAGTGTGAAGACCACCGCGGCGATGGTGATGACAGCCGAGTTGCCGAAGCTGGTGGCGAACCCGCCCCGACGCCAGGCATTCGGGAAGTTCTCCAAGGTGAACCCGCCAAACGAGACATAGCCGTGTTCCAGCGTGTAGCCATAGTCGCGCAGTGAGTTGTACACCGCCCACAGCATCGGGAACAGCCACATCAGCGCCATGATCGTCAAGAAGACGTAGAGCGCCACGCGCCCGGGTGAAACCTTCCGCTTGCGAAGTTCGATGTCACCGTCCCAGCCTGTTGCGTTGACTGGTGCGGTAGTGGTGGTGGCCATGTCAGTCGTCTCCCTTCACCATGATGCGCAGTTGGATGATGATGAAGATCGAACTCAGCAGCAGCATCAGGGCTGCCAGTGCCGATCCGAATCCGATTCGGCTGGCCTCCCCGATCACATTGGCCGTGACCAGCGTCGCGATCAACTCCAGCCCATTGCGGCCCTGGTTGATGATCCAGACCAGGTCGAATGCCCGCAGCGCGTCGATGAAGGTGATCACCATGACGATGATGTTGGTCGGACGCATCACCGGGAACGTGACCCGGAAGAACGTCTGCATCTGGCTGGCCCCATCGATGGAGGCGGCCTCGTGGATGGCGGGGTCGACACCCTTCAGCCCGGCTAGGTAGAGCAACATGATGTAGCCGGTGTGACGCCAGCCGTTGGCGATCATCGCGGCGTAGATGTTGACCTCCGGGTTGCCGTACCAGTCGATCGTCGTGCCGAGGACTGCATTGATGAGGCCCTGATCGCGCGAGAACAGCAACTGCCAGATGAAGCCGATCAACGCGCCGGCCAGGACGACCGGCAGGTAGAAGGAGGTCTGGTAGAACCGGGAGGCCCGGATCTCCCGATCGACCAGGACGGCGAGCAGCATGCCCAGCGGTGTGAAGATCAGGAAGAGCGAGATCAACCACATGAGGTTGTGCTGCAGGGCCGGCCAGAACGGCGGGTAGATGGTGAAGATGTCGACGTAGTTCTTGAAGCCGATGAAGTTGATATCGCTCAGCGGGCCGATGCCGTTCCAGTCTGTGAACGACAAGATGACCGAGCTGATCGCTGGGAACCAGACCAGCCCGAGCACCAGCACGGTGGGGATGGCAGCCATCAGGACGACGGTCGTGCGATCTTGGGAGTTCATCCGCTGGTGACGGAGTTTGACCTTTCCGCCACCAGCGGGTGCTCCCGTGCCCGCCTGGGTGGCGGGCTGGGCGGTTGACATGGTGGTACCTCCTGGGGTCGAAGCTGGATGGCTCAGCCGAAGATCGACTTCTTCTGTTGTTCGACGTTGGCGAGGATCTTGTCGATGTCGGCAGGGTTCTGGATGAACGACTGCAGGGCCGGGCCGACTACGGTGGACGCGAAGTCGGGCCGGGTGTCGCGGTCGAGGAACTGCGAGATGTTCTTGGCCTCACCAATGATTTGGACGGCCTTCTTCTGCAAGGCGGAGTAAGCCGTCTGATCAGCGTTGCTGTTGGCTCCGATCACCGAGGGGTCGAACTGGAGGGTGATGTTGACGGCTTCTGGCGAGGCAAGGTAGGTCAGCAAGTCCTTGGCGCCGGCTTCATTCTTCGGTTTGGCGGCCATCATGAAGCCGTCGATCGGGGCCTCCACCACGTCAGCGCCGATGGCCGGGTCGAACTCCGGGAAGATGAAGAAGTCGAGATCGTCTGCGTACTGCGTGGTCTCGAACTGCTGGCCGATGAACATGCCCAGCGTCATCATCCCAGCCTGCTCATTGATCAGCGCCTGGGCGCCTTCCTGCCAAGTGCGACCGTTGGCGTCCGGCTGCTCGAACGGCGTGAACTCGCTCCAGGTCTTGAAGACGTTCTTGACCTTCTCACCGTCCCAGGCTTCCTGGCCTGCCATCAGCGAGACGTGGAAGTCGTAGCCGTTGACGCGAAGATTCATCATGTCGAAGGTGCCCATCGACTCCCAGCCACCCTTGTTGGCGAAGGCGAGCGGGATGATGCCGTCGGCCTTCATCTTCTCGCACAGCGTCAGCCATTCGGCCTTGCTGTTCGGCTCGGTGTAGCCGCGGGCCTGCCAGACGCTCGGCCGGTAGAACACACCCCACGGGTAGTAGGTGGATGGCACGAGGATCTGCTTGCCGTCGGTGGTCGACGAGGCGTTCTTCATCGACTCGGGCATGCCGTCGAAGTTCTTCCAGATATCCGACAGGTCGCTGACCAGCCCATTTTGGGCGAAGAAGCGGGCGCGGTAGCCGGCGAACCAGGTGAACACGTCGTCGGGGTTGCCCTGCAGGTAGTTGTTGATGTTGTTCTTGAAGGTCTCGTGGTCGACGAAGTTGATCTTTACGTTGCTGCCGTGTGCGTAGCCGTCGATCATCGCCTGCATGGCCTTGCGGGGCACCTCGTCGCCTTGGTACACGCCCAAGGTGACCTCGCCACCTACGGTGCCGCCACCGGAGCTGCTGCCCCCGCCGCCGCCGCAGGCAACGAGGGAGCCGGCGCCGGTGCTGGCTAACCCGGCGGCCAGGGCGCCTCTGATCAGGGTGCGGCGGCTGAAGCTCGGCAGCGACCCCGTGGGCTTGAGATGTGACATGGGTTCTCCTCCTTGGTTGGATGGTTGGTTGGGTTCAGTGGGAATCGGTTGGAGTCGACTGGGGCCAAGTGCTGCCACGGACGACGAGTTGGGTCGGGAATATCTTGTCGGATGGTGTTTCGCCAGCCATGGCTGCGAGCAGCGTGCTGGCCGCGGTGCGTCCGATCTCGCGGATGGGTTGGTGGATCGTGCTGAGCGGCGGGTCTGCCTGCGCGGCGATCTGGTGGTCGTCGAAGCCCATCACCAGCAGGTCACCGGGGACGTGCCGGCCCCGTCTGTAGGCGGTCTCCAGCGCCCCGATGGCCATGCGGTCGGAGGCGCAGAAGAGCGCGTCGATGCCCGGACGACGGTCCAGGAGACGTCCGAAGGCGACGTTTCCGGAGCCGGTGCCGTAGTCACCAGGTTCGAACAGGTCTGGGTCGAAGTTCGGGCCCAGCCAGTCGCGGTAGGCCTGGAACCTGATGCCGGCCGAGACTCCGCGCGGATCGCCACCGATCATCGCGATCGTGCGCGCTCCCCGGGATGCGAGGTGGTCCAGCGCTTGGCGGACGCCACCCACATCGTCCATCGTCACCAGCCAGTTCCGGCGCGGCAACGGGATGGGCGGACGGGGACCGCACAAGACCAACGGAAGCGCACTGTCAGCCAGCCCCGCGGTGATCGGGTCGTCGATGAAGGGATTGAGGTGGATCAGACCGTCGACGTGACCAGCCTTGATGTAGGAGACAGTGCGGTGATCCTCGATTTCGCTGCCCCCCATCAGGATCACCAGACTGAGATCGCTGTCGAGAAGTCCGTCGCGCACTCCTTCAATGAGTTCGGCGAAGGTCGGGTCGTTGAAAAGCTGTTCACTTGCTGCGGCGATCAACAGGGCGATCGCATTGTTGCGCCCGGTGGCCAGCGAACGGGCATGGACGTTCGCCCGGTAGCCGGTTTGCGTCACCGCCTGCCAGACGGCCTCTTGTGAGCGCTCGGAGACTCGCGGATGGCCGTTCAGGACGCGCGAGACGGTGCCCTTGGAGACCCCGGCGAGCGCGGCGATGTCGTTGATCGTCGTACGGCTCATCGCATCACCCCAAGCTGAAGGTCGATTCGCACTGCCTTGGCCCACAGTTGGAACTCTGGTCGTACATCGGGGCCACACGAACGGCTGCCCAACCCGTGCTGGGCGGCGTCCAGATACAGGTGGACCCCGCGACTGGTGCCCAGTTCGCTGCAGTGGCTGGCGGCATCGAGTTCGTGGGCGTCATGGCGGGCCAGAGTGAAGCCCGGATGGTGCGGACCGCTGGAGGAGACCTGCAGGGTTGGTAGTCCCGCCCCGCTGATCGCCAACCGGCGCAGGTTCGGTCGGTGCCCAGTTTCCTGCGGGACGATGTAGCCGAAGCACAGGTCGTCGATGTCGGCGCTGAAGCTGCCCAGCCAGACTCCGGCGTCCGAGTCGGGATACGCCTCGCCCGGGCCGGTGCCTACCCAGCTGGCCTCGGAGTATCCGCCGGGCAACAACAGATGCCAGCCGACCCGCGGCCACGTGCAGTCGAAGCGCCCGAACGGGACGATGTCGATGCCGAGGGCCGCCTGGCCTTCGAGTTCGGTCCACTGTTCGATGACTTCGACACCCCAGGTGCCCTGTGCCGGGGCTTGCCGGCGCCGGACGGTGATGCGGTCGCCGTCGTGCCGCAACTCCACGAGTCGGGAGACCAACCGGTCGAGCCCGGCGTCGCGCCAGCGCTCAGCAGAGGAGGGTGCATCGACGCCCAATCCTCTGGTGGCCACCACGTCGGCCAGTTCATAGGAACCGAACGTGCGCAATGAGTCGTTGCTGGTGGGAGCCCGCCACAGTGTGGTGTCCGATTCGCTGACCGGCACACCCGCCCAGCTGGACGGGCGCCCGGTGACCGGGTCTAGCGTGACCGGCCCGACCTGCCAACCGTCGAGGTGCGCCGGACGCGGACGCGGTGTTGCGGCTGGGCCGTGGGTTGGTTCGATGATGACCTGGGCGCGGGCCACCACGTGACCGGCCGGCGCCCACGCGCTGTCATCGCCCAAGCTCGCCACCACACTCAGCCACCGCTCGTGGGCCGATGGTGCGACGCTGGGCAGGACCACCGCGATCTCGTCGCCGGATTCGATCACCGGCACGTCCATCTCTTCGCGACCGACCTCGCCGTCCGGCCCGTCGACCACCACGGTGAAGACCAGATCGGACGTGTCGGCGCTGTGCCGCAGATTACGGATGAAGACCACCTCTTGATCCATCTCAAGGCGGATCGGGGTGAATTGGGCGGCGACCTCGGCCATCGCCGGGCTTGGGTGTCCGTCTGGGGTGGTCAGGCCATCGATGACGAACGTCGCGTCGTGGAAGACCTCGCCGAAGTCGCCGCCGTAGCCGAAGTCAGGCTGGCCGTTGATGGTGGTGCGCAGGCCGTGGTCGCGCCACTCCCAGACCAGGCCGCCGATCACGCCCGGCAGGGTGTCGAACAGGTGCTCGTAGCCAGCTACGCCGCCGGGTCCGTTGCCCATGGCGTGCACGAACTCGCAAAGCATGATCGGACGATCGGTCTGCCGGGCCGCTTGGCCGGGGATGTCGGTGAGAGCGGAGCCCAAGCCGTCGCTCAGGTCTTCCAGGCCCTCCAGCGGGGGGTACATGCGGCTCAGGATGTCGGTGTAGCGGCCGGCGTGATCGCCCTCGTAGTGCACAGGACGTCCGGGGTCGCGGCGGTGGGTCCACGCGGACATGGCGGCCAGGTTGGCCCCGGTGCCGGATTCGTTGCCGAGTGACCAGATGATCACGCTCGGGTGGTTCTTGTCGCGCTCCACGGTGCGGCGCATCCGGTCGACCAGGTGATCGGTCCAGGTCGGGTCGTCGGTCGGGTTGCCCACCCAGCCGGCCAGTTCGAAGCCATGGGTTTCGAGGTCGTTCTCCAACACCACGAACAGGCCGAGTTCGTCGCAGGAGTCGAGGAACCTCGGGTGTGGGGGGTAGTGGGAGGTGCGTACGGTGTTCATGCCGTGCTGTTTCATCATCATCAGGTCGGCGCGGAGCCGTTCCTCGCTGACAATGCGGCCCTTGTCGGGGTCGAACTCGTGGCGATTCACCCCGCGCATCCGCAGCGGCCGACCGTTGACCAGCAGTTCCCGGCCGACCACCCGCACCGTTCGGAAACCGATCTTCGCCTCAATGGTCTCGCCGTTGGACGCCAGAGTGGCGGTGTAAAGCCGGGGGGTGTCGCAGTCCCACGCCACGACCTCGCCCAGATCGAGCGGCAGCAGTTCGTCTGCGGAGGCGAAGGTCTGCTCGAAGTGCAGGTCGTCGATGCGCAGCGTGATCGGCCAGGCGTCGTCGGCCGCGGTGATTTCGGGGACGATGCGGCCGCGCCCGGTGCGGTGGTCGTAGCCGGCGTCCAACCAGAAGTCGTCGATGCCTCCGGCGGGGCGTCCGATCAGGCAGACACTGCGGAAGATACCGGGCAGCCACCACTGGTCCTGGTCCTCCACGTAGGTCATGGCAGACCACTGGTGGACCCGGACGTGCAACAGGTTGCGTCCCGGCCTGAGCAGGTCGGTGACGTCGAGTTCGGTGCGTAGCCGCGACCCCCGCACCACCCCGACCCGCTTGCCGTTCAAGTGCACCAAGCCGATCGACTCAACCCCGTCGAAGCGCAGCAGGACGCGCTGGAAGTCGCGCCAGCCCTGCCACGGCTCACCGGGCCGAATGCCTTCGGTGGTGGTCTCGGCGCCGGGGAGTTCGAACTCGAGGCGGTAATCGCCGGTGAGGTTGGCGTCCGGCACGTGCGGTGGGTCGAGAGGGATCGGGAACTTGACGTTGGTGTAGATGGGCCGACCCCAGCGGGAGTCGTCGGTCAGCACGAAGTGGCTGGGCACCTGAATCGGTTCCCAGCCCGAGTCGTCGAGGTCGACCTCTGCCGCGTCGGCGGGGGCGGCGCTGGTCGTGGGGGAGAAGTGGAATCGCCAAGTTCCGTCCAGACTCCAGCACAACGGCTCATGCTGACGGTGGCTTACTACACGATCGTGGTCACCCGGTTCGGTGGAGATGAGGTAATCCACGGATTCCAGGCCAGTCTCGGTGGACATCGACGGCTCCTTCTCAGCAGCTTTGCTGTGACCGGTTACACCTAAAGGTGTTGAGAGTAATGAAACGGAACTTAGCGGCTTGCTGACAGCTTTGGCCGAGATCGAGACCAAATCGTGATGGAAGGGCAACGCTGAACCGGCCTGCCCAATCGATCGGGAGGCGCGTCTGGGGTCAGGCTCCGGGCGGCCACTCGTTTGGCACTGCACCACCGAACCTTCGATCCCTGGACGCGTACCGTTCCACGGCAGCCCAAAGGTCGCGTCGGTCCCAGTCAGGCCAGAACTTGTTGACGAAGACCAACTCGGCGTAGGCCGACTGCCAGATCAGGAAGTTCGAGATTCGCTGTTCGCCCGAACTGCGGACGAACAGGTCAACGTCGGGGATCTCAGGCTCGTCCAGGTAGCGACGGAAGCTCTTCTCGGTGATCCGGTCCGGGTTGATCCGGCCGGCGGTGGCGTCGCGGGCGATCGCTCTGACCGCGTCGATGATCTCGGCGCGTCCGCCGTAGTTGACGCAGAACTGCATGGTCAGCACGTCATTGTCTTCGGTCTGCTCCTCGGCGTCCTGGAGCTCGCGGATCACACTGGCCCACAGCTTGGGCCGACGTCCGGCCCAACGCACCTTGACTCCGAGCGCGTCCAGGTCGTCGCGGCGGCGGTGGATGACGTCGCGGTTGAAGCCCATCAGGAAGGAGACCTCCTCGGGGCTCCGCTTCCAGTTCTCGGTCGAGAAGGCGTAGGCGGAAAGATACTTGATGCCCAACTCAATGGCGCCCTCGATCACCTCGAACAGCACCGCCTCACCGGCCTCGTGACCCTTGGTCCTCGGCAGGCCGCGTTGCTTGGCCCAGCGGCCGTTGCCGTCCATCACGATCGCGACATGCTTGGGCAGCGCCGACTGGGGAATCGCCGGCGGACGGGCACCGCTGGGGTGCGGGATCGGGGCGCGCTTGGCGGGACGGACACGGGCAGCCATGACTAAACCGTAGCCCCGCCGACCGCCCCGGCGTCGGCAGCGGCGGGGTGCGGGTGTCGGTGCCGGGCTGCTTCGGTGCCCGGGAGACAATGGACGAGTGCCGACCTATCGAGACCATGCCGTGGTCTTGCGCACCCACAAGCTCGGTGAGGCCGATCGCATCATCACACTACTGAGCCGCAGCCATGGCAAGGTGCGAGCAGTCGCCCGGGGGGTTCGGCGCACCTCGTCCAAGTTCGGGGGACGCCTGGAGCCGTTCAGTCATGTGGACGTCCAGTTCGCCAACGGACGCAGCCTCGACGTGGTGACCCAGGTCGAGACGCTGCACGCCTACGACGGGCCACTGCGGCTTGACTACGGTGCGTTCACGGCAGGTCAGGCGATGCTGGAGGCCGCCGACCGGCTGGTCGCCGAGGAACGCGAACCTGCCCTTCGGCAGTACCGGCTGCTGCTCGGGGCGTTGCGCACGCTGGGCGAGGGGACGCCGGTGGGTCCGCGTCCGGCCACCATGGTGCTCGACTCCTATCTGCTGCGGGCGTTGTCGGTCGCCGGCTATGCGCCAGCCCTCACCTCATGTGCCCGCTGTGGTGCAGAGGGCCCGCACGCCGGTTTCGCCCCCGAGACCGGCGGCATGGTCTGTGTCGAGTGTCGTCCGCCACGAACCGTGTTGCCCGCCCCGCCGACTTGGCAGTTGCTGTCCGCGCTGATCAGCGGGGATTGGCAGGCCACCGCCGATGTACCTGAGGCAGTCTGCCAGCAAGCCAGTGGGCTGGTGGCAGCCTTCGCGTCCTGGCACCTGGATCGCGGCCTGCGGTCGCTGCGCCTGGTCGAACGCTGAATCCTGACGCCAGCCCCGGCCGGTCAGCGGGGCGCCGCCACCGGCGTGACCGTCACTGTTTGCGTCTGGCCGCCGCGAATCAGGGTCAACTCGATCGGTTCGCCGACCCGGCCGGCTCGCACCAGCGCCACCAGCGACTCGGTGGACGGGACCGGCACGCCGTCAACAGCGGTGATCAGATCGCCGACCTGAACCCCGGACTGCTCGGCAGGGGAACCTTGGGTGATCCGGACCACTCGGGCACCGAGTTGGCCGCTGCCACTCTCATCGGTCGCGGATAGGCCGACCTGGGGATGGTCGGCGTACCCCTGGGAGATCAGCTGTTCGGCCACATACTGCACCTGGTCGGCCCCGATCGCGAAGCCCAACCCGATGTTGCCTGACTGGGAATCGGACGAGGACGACAGCGTGGCGATCGAGGAGGTGACGCCCACCAGTTCACCGGATGTGTTCACCAGCGCGCCGCCCGAGTTGCCCGGGTTGATCGCGGCGTTGGTCTGAATGGCTGCGGTCACCACCACTTCGCCCTGCTGCGTGGTCGGCGTGTCGGTCACTGCGCGGGTCGACACCGGACGGTTGAGGGCCGAGACGATGCCCGTTGTTACGGTGTCGTTGAGGCCCAGCGGGTTCCCGATGGCCATCACCGGATCACCCACTTGAACCGAACTCAGATCGGCGAAGCCCATGACCTCCAGATCAGCCGGGAGTTCGTTCAGCTGGATCACCGCAAGGTCGGTGGTGGGGTCGGTGCCCACGATCGTCGCAGAGTATGCGACGTTGCCGAGCACCACGGTGATAGCGGACCTCGCGCTGCTGGACGCCACCACGTGGTTATTGGTCACTATGTGGCCCGCGCCGTCGATGACGACACCCGAACCCTGGCCGGCGGTTCCGTCGCTGCCGACCACCTGGATGGCTACCACCGCCTGGGTCGCTGAATCGGCCACCGTTGTCCAGTCAGGGTTGGACGGGTCCGCCTGCACCACCTCGGTCTGCGTGACTTGCGCGGGTGAGCCGAGCTGGGTGACGGTGTAGCCCGCCGCGCCGCCTCCGACTGCCCCTGCCAGCAGCGCCACGAGCATCAAACCGGCAATCTTGCCCCGGCCGGCCTTCGCCGACTTTTCAGCCTGACCAGGCAGCTCGGGCGCGACAGTGCTCGTTGTCGTGAAGGCGGCCGGGGCGCTGGCGCCGGCACCGGGCGGGTACTGCCCGCCGGATGGATTCGGGTAAGGGGTGCCTGGTGCGCTGGGGTATGGGGTGCCCGTGGCGCCTGAGCCGTCCAGCCCGGGCGCGCTGGCGTCCCAGGCCGGCGTGGCCGGGCGGCTCCACGGGTTGGGAGTTGGTTCGTTGCTCATTCTTGCCTCCTGAGTTGTCGATCCAGCCAATCCGTTCCAACTGTGAGTTTGCTGTGGGTCTGCTGCGAGGTTGCTGAGCAACAGGGATGCTCAATCGCCGAAGACCCAATCGGGCCCGTCTGAGTGGGCGTCCGGCCGGTGCAGGATCGCACCAACGATGTCCACCACCAGCCGGTCGCGGTGGACGGCGGCGCTTCCGTCGACGATCAAGCTGTGGCCATGATGCACCAGCGGCGGCCAGACGATCGTGACCCGCGGGTCCTGGCCGGCGTTGTCGATGGCGGAGCGATGCTCACAGGGCACCAGCAGGCGTCCATCGTCGAAGACGGGATCGACGCAGTGCACCTTCACCGCTGGCCCGTCGGCTTGCGGAGGCTTCAACGTGAGCAGATAGCCGGGCCCGAAGCGGCCCAACACCTTGGCAAGCTGGTCGACATCGACCGGGATCGTCATTCCCGTCCTCCATGATCGAAAGATGCGTTGAACCTAGTGAAAACCTGCTTCATCGACCGCATCGAGGCCCCCATGCGTGCCAGTTGCCCCGCCATGGCGGCGTCGGCGACCCACGCCCCACCGATCTCGTCCACCCTGCCACCGTAGACCTCGGGCGCGAACGGGGTGGACGGGCCGACCAGCACGGTCCGAGCATCCGCCGCCAGCTCCAGCAGCCGGGACAGGGTGCGTCCCCGATCAGTGTCGCGGCCGAGTCGAGCACCCGCTGCTCGGTGTTGAACCAGGAGTTCATGGCGGCGACGCCGAGTGCGGCCAGCTCGAAGTCCCACGACTTGGCCAGCGCCGCCACACTGCGCAGGTCCTGTCCGATCACCGACCCGGGGACGCGAGCCGCGCGCCGGCCCGCACGATCTGCCAAGGCCAGACCGTGGCCCCCGGCGCTGGTGGCCACCAGCGCGAAACGGGACACGACGCAGTCGTCCACCACGACGTCTTCGGGCAGGGCGTCAACGAGGTCGTCATACAGCTGCCAAGGATTGCTCATGCCCCGATTCTGGCCTCAGCAGGACGAGCAGATGCCGTAGACCTCGACGAAATGCTCGGGCTCGCGGAAGCCGTGCTCGGCGGCGACCTGTCGGGACCACGCCTCAAGAGGCTCCCCGGCCACCTCGACCGCGCGTCCGCAACGCCGGCAGATCAGGTGGTGATGGTGGACCGGTGAACAACGGCGATAGGTAGTTTCGCCCTCGGAATTGCGGATGCTGTCGACCAGGCCGACGTCCACAAGCCACTGCAGCCCGCGGTAAACGGTGGCCAGCCCGATCGACTCGCCATCGGCTCGCAGCAACCCGTAGACCTGTTGTGCGCTCAGGAACTCGTCGGCCTCGGCCAGCCGGTCGAGGATCAGCTGACGCTGCCGGGTCAGCCGCGGAAGCGGGGGATGGGCCTCAGTGCTCATCGAAGTGGTCCCCATGGGGGGCATGCCGATGCCCATCGTGCAGATAGTCGACATGGTCTCCGTGCAGCACCGCCGGGTGCAAGTGGGCGTCCGACAACGAGTCGTGAGGCTCGGCACGCTCAAAGATGCGCTCCTCGTCGGCCTCGAGCCGGTTGGCTCGTCGATGGCGTTCCAGCACGGAGTTCACCGGAAGTGTCCCGACGAAGACGATGACCCCGAGCACCACGATCGTCGCCCCTGTTGCAGTGTCGAGGTAATAGGACGCCACCACGCCGGCCAGGGCCAGTATCAGGCCGAGCCCCATCGCCGTGGCCAAGCCGCGGCGGAAACCCAACACCAGGTTCTGGCTGGTGGCCACCGGAACTACCATAAGTGCGCTGACCAGAAGCAGTCCAACGGTTCGCATCGAGATCGCCACCGTGACCGCCGCCATGATGACGATGATCAAATTCAGTGCCCGGGTGGGTAACCCCTGAGCGCGGGCGTAGTCCTCGTCGGCGCAGACCGCGAACAGTTGTGGTGACAGGCCGAGCGCGGTGATGAGCACCACGACGGCCATCACCGCCACTGCCGCCAGGTCGGGATTGCTGACCGAGGTGAGGGAGCCGAACAGATACTGGGAGAGGGTGCCGGCGCCTTGCCCGGCCAGCCCGGCCATCAGGACGCCGGAGGCCAGCCCGCCGTAGAACAGGATCGCCAAGCCCACGTCACCGGATGCCCGCCCGGATTGACGGAGCAACTCGATCGCCACCGCCCCGACAACCGTGACCGCAATCGCGATGGGGACGGGCGCCCGGCCGGTCAGCAGCGCCAGCCCGACCCCGGCAATGGCGACGTGCCCCAGGCCATCGCCCAGCAGGCTCAGCCGACGTTGCACGATGTAGGTGCCCACCGCAGGTGCCATCACCCCGGTGAGCGCCCCGGCGATCAGTGCACGAACCATGAAGTCGAGCGCCAGCATGCCCATGTCAGTTCGTCCCCCCGGTGACCTGAGTCAACTGCGGTTCGAGTGTTCTGCCCACATCAGTGCAGTCGGGTGTGTGGCAGCCGTCCAGTGGCGGTCCGGACGCCAATGGCCCGTCGTGGATCACTCGGCCCAATTGCAGCACGACGCTGCGCTCCAACAGCGGTTCCATGGCACCAAGTTCATGCAGGACGACCAAGATGGTCAGGCCCTGCTGATGTAGTCGCCCGAGGAGCCTGGCCAGGCTGGTCTGGGTGCGCACGTCGAGTGCTGCGAAGGGTTCGTCGAGGACGAGCAGGTCGGCCCGGCCGGCCAGCGCGCGAGCGATCAGCGCGCGTTGCTGCTGGCCCCCCGACAGTTGCGACATGGGACGGGGGCCCAGCCCCGTCAGACCCACCCGCTCCACCGCCTCATCGCAGGCGGCGCGGTCGGTGCTGCCGGGCAGTCGGAACAGGCGCCGGCGCGCCAGGCGTCCAAGCATGACCACCTCGTCCACTGTCGCGTTCGCCACCTGTAGCCGGCCACGTTGCGGCACGTAGCCGATCCGCGACCAGTCGCGGAACCGGGCTGCGGGCTGCCCGAACAGTTCGATCTGTCCGGACTGGTGGGGGATCAGGCCCAGCAGTGTCCGCAGCAGGGTGGTCTTGCCCGAGCCGTTGCCCCCGAGCAGCGCCACCACCTCGCCGGTTGCGACATTGAGGTCGACGCCGAAGAGGATCTGCTGGTCACCCAGCCAAGTGTCGACGCCCCGCGCGCTGATCACGGGTTGGTTCACTGGCATCCGTTCGCGTCTCGCAGTGAGGTGAGGTTGGCAGTCATGACCTGAATGTAGTCGTCCCCTCGCGACTCCGAGCTGAGGGTCTCCAGCGGGTCGAGCACGTCGGTCTTCAGGCCGAGGTCGGACGCGATGGTCTGCGCCAGCTTGGGCGAGACCGCCGTCTCGTAGAAGATCGTGGTCAGGTCGTGTTCCCTGGCGATCTGCTGCACCTCCGCGATGCGGGCAGGGCTGGGCTCGGCCTCGGTCGACAGGCCACTGATGCCCACTTGGTGCAGGTGGTAGCGGTCGGCGAGGTAGCCGAAGGCGGCGTGGTTGGTGATGAAGGTGTCGGTGCGGCAGTTGGTGAGGCCGGCGCTGAACTGGTCGTCCAGACCGGTCAGGTCGTCGGTCAGGCGCGCGGCATTCGCTGCGTAGCTGGCGGCGTTGTCGGGGTCGATTTCGGCCAGCACGGCGGCGATCTGCCCGCCGATCTCGGCGAGGTTCATCGGGTTCAGCCAGACATGCGGGTCGTAGGCTCCGTGATCGTGGCCATCTTCTGTTTGTGTGGCTGGGAGCAATTGCAGGAAGTCGGCGGTGTCGAGGACCCTCGCCGGCTGCTGTTGCGTGATCGTCTCGTCGAGGGCCGCCTGATAACCCGATTGGTGGACCACCAGGTCTGCGTTGGTGACCGCTGTGACCTGCTTCGGGGAAAGCTCCAGGTCGTGGCCGTCGCTGCCGGGAGAAAGCAGATTGGTCACCACGGCCAGGTCGCCCGCCACCCGCTCGGCGGCGAACTGGAACGGGTAGGCGCCGACGACGATGGAAGTCCCGTCGCCGGCGCCTGATTCGCCGCTCGGTGTGCAGGCCGTTGTGAT
>CALMKG010000591.1 GCA_937867175.1 uncultured Propionibacterium sp.
CGATGACCCGACCAACTCAACAATCGAGGCCGGCCTCAAAGTGGCTGCGCTCAGCGCATTTGGGCAAGTCACTGTGGCAACTTGATTCGGCCATGGACGCAGATCCTGCGATACTGGCCAAGTGACGGGGGGAAACGGCACTACCGAGGGCTTGCGCGTGGCGCACCTGACGACCATCGACATGAGCCTGGCCCTGCTGCTGGGCACCGAACTTGCCGAGGATGTCGTCGCCGGGCACAAATCGTTTGGTATCAGCGCACCTGGCCCCTATGTCGAGCGCGTCGAGGCACTCGGCGTCACGCACGTCCCGATCGCCCACCTGACTCGGTCTTGGAATCTGCGCAGCGACCTCGCCGCCTTTGTTGAACTGTTTCGCACCATCCGCCGCCTGCGTCTGGACGTGTTGCACACCCACAACCCCAAGACCGGGGTCATGGGACGCATCGCTGGGCGGCTGGCCGGCGTCCCGGTGGTGGTGAACACCTGTCACGGACTGTGGGCCAAGCCAGAGGACCCGTGGCGCAAGCGGACGTTTGTGTACGGCGCCGAGGCCTTGGCGATCCGGTTCTCCGACTTCGAGTTCTTCCAGAACGCAGAGGACGCCCGGACGCTGCGGCGTTTCCTGAAGCGCGGACGCTGGCAGGTGGTCGGCAACGGGGTTGACCTGGAGCGCTTCCAGCCAGACCCTGAGGGACGCGTCCGGGTGCGGGCCGAATGGGGTGTGGCCGATGACGAGGTAGTGGTCGGGACGATCGGGCGGCGCGTCCGCGAGAAGGGTCTGGCCGAATTCGCCGAAGCCGCTCACCGGTTGGGTAGCCGGGCGAGGTTCGTGTGGGTGGGGCCCGAGGACGACACGGACACCGCGACCCAGGTGCCGCATGAGGACGCGATCCGCTTCGTCGGCGAGCGCACCGATATGCCGGCGGTCTACTCGGCGCTGGACATCTTCGTGCTCGCGTCCTACCGCGAGGGGTTCTCGCGGGCGTCCATGGAGGCAGCTGCTTGCGGGCTGCCGATGGTGCTGAGTGACATCAGAGGTTGCCGCGAGATCGGCACCGATGGGGAGCACCTGCTCTTGGTCGCTCCGCGAGACCCAGGAGCGCTGGCTGCTGGCATCACCCGGTTGCTGGACGATATACCCCTGCGCGCTCGGCTGGCGCTCGCTGCCCAGGAGCGAGCCAACGTGGAGTTCGACCAACGCAGAATCGCCGCAGTCTCGCTGCGCGCCTACGCGGAAGTACTGGCGGGCAGGCAGGATGGAAGCCTGCGACCACGGCGTTGGCGGGGAGAGTCTCGGACAGCGCAGCAGAATTCGGAGACCAATGGCTAAGGCACTGGAGGCGGACCAGCCCCGACCGAGCGGATGGTCGGCCCTGATGGGGCTGACCCGCGACTACCGGGGAAAGATGATCCTGCTCGGCCTGGCATCGTTTGCGGGGGCCATGCTTGAGGCTGGCTTCCTGGTCTTGCTGACCAGCACCGTCTTGGCGCTGGCTGCAGGTCGCGACACGATCGCGCTGGGGATCGGGCCCGCGATTCCATTGACCGCCGCCCTGGTCGCGGCAGGCGCGGCAGTGGTCGTCCGTCTGGTGTTCAGTATGGCGACCGTCCGGATCTCCGCATCACTCAGCGCGCTGGTCCGCACTGAGCAACGCGTCCGCGTCGCGCAAGCGTTCCTGCGGGCTGATTGGGGCGTCCAGCAGGGCGAGGCAGCCGGCCGACTGCAAGAGTTGCTCACCTCGTTTGTTGGACGTGTCAACGCTGCCGTCAGCGCGCTCACGCAGGCGATCACCTCTTCGCTGAGCCTGCTGGCGTTCCTGTCTGCCGGCGTCCTCGTCGATCCCGTGGCCACCGTAGCCGTACTGGGGGCCTTGGCCGTCTTGGGGCTTGGTCTGACACCCGTGCGCCGACGAATCCGCGAGGCGGCCAAACAGTCTGCGGCCACCGATATCGCGTTCGCCACCACCGTCGCCGAACTGGGCGCCCTCGGTCAAGAGATGCAGACCTTTGGGGTGCGCGAGCGGTTCGAGTCCCGCCTCGAAGCGGTGGTCCTGGCCACGACCGAACAACAACGCCGCATCCAGGTGCTGAGCGGCACTTTGTCGCCGGTCTACACCTTCTTGGCCTACGGAGCCGTGATCGTCGGGGTGGGGGTTCTGGAGGCCATCGGTGCCGACGACTTGGCAGCGATCGGGTCGATCATGCTGCTCATGCTGCGCTCGCTGAGTTATGGCCAGCAGTTGCTGTCCGTCTCGGGGACGCTTTCCGCGTCGCTGCCGTCCTTGGAGCAAGTGGACGAAACCGTCGACCACTACGTGCAGCACCGCGCAGACGACGGCGGCAAGGTCCCTGCAAGCGTTGCACCGGTCACCTTCGACCGAGTCACCTTCGCCTATACCGAGGAACGGCCAGCCCTGGCCGAGGTGGACCTGACAATCGAGCCGGGCGAGATGCTGGGGGTAATCGGCCCCTCCGGCGCAGGCAAGTCGACCCTGGCGCAGCTGATTCTGGGATTGCGCAGGCCGACATCAGGGGTCATCACGGTCGCCGGTGAACCCTTGTCGCAGGTCGATCGCGCCTGGTGGACGCAGCGTGTTGCCTTCGTTCCCCAAGACCCGCTGCTGTTCACCGGAACAGTGGCCGAGAACATCCGCTTCTTCCGGGAAGGCTTCGACGACCAAGCCGTCCGGCGGGCCGCGACACAAGCCAACGTCCTTGGCGACATCAACAATCTGCCCCGGGGATTCGACACCCACCT
>CALMKG010000592.1 GCA_937867175.1 uncultured Propionibacterium sp.
GGACGAATGGTCGGTGAGGTTGGCGGCCTCACCCTTGGTGGCAGTTGGTGAGCAGGTCGCCGAGAATCACTCCCCGCTCCGCCTGGTCGGACGCCGGCTCTACCTCGAACGCAACTGGCAGGCCGAAGAAGATGTCCGGACGGGACTGCTGGCCCGGCTGGACGTCAGGCCGCCCGAGGTGGACCAGCGCGCGCTTGATGCTGCGGTCGATCGTGCGTTCGAAGGGTTCGGGGCCCGTGCGGCTGCCTCCCGGCGTCAGCGGGAGGCGGTCTGTAACTGCGTCAAGAGCTGGACCAGTGTCATCGCGGGTGGCCCAGGCACTGGCAAGACCACCACCATCGCGCAACTCCTGCGCGTCCTTGACGACTTGGCCGACCGGCGCACAACCGTCGCGCTGGCCTCGTTCACCGGGAAAGCCGCGGCACGCATGCAGCATTCGCTCGACGACTCCTTGACAAGGTCCGGGCAGTCCGATGAGCCGTGGCGCCGGCTCCAAGTGGGCCGAGCGTCCACCCTGCACTCGCTCCTCGGGGCACGGCCGCATGCCGGGTTCACGCGCAACGCCGACAACCCGCTGCCCTACGACGTGCTGATCGTGGACGAGATGTCGATGGTCTCGCTCAGCCTGATGCGCGCGCTGCTGTCGGCGCTGCGGCCCAGCACCAGGCTGGTGATGGTGGGCGACCCGCACCAGTTGTCTTCGGTTGAGGCAGGGGCCGTGCTGGCCGACATCGTTACCGCAGACCTGCCCGTCAGCAGCCACGACCCGAGCAGCGCGATCACCGTGCTGAACCATTCGCACCGATTCTCCGGGCCGATCCAGGAGCTCGCCGAGGCGATCCGCGACGCCGATGTCGATCGCGCCCTGGCACTGCTGGAGTCCGACGGGCCGGAACTCGAATGGCTGCCCATCGACCCCGACCCGGGTTCGTTGACTTCTGCTGCCGGGCTTCCCGGCGACCTGCTCGCCCAAGGCAAGGCGATCCACGCCGCCGCGCTCGCTGGCCGGACAGCCGAGGCCCTGGCGGCCCTGGACGCGCACCGGCTACTATGCGCGCACCGTCATGGCCGCTACGGTGTGACGGGCTGGTCACGGGCCGTCGAGCAGTACCTGCGCCGGCAGATCAGTGGCTACGGCCGTGAGGGCGAGTGGTACTTCGGTCGTCCGGTGCTGATAACCCGCAACGCACCGGAACTGCAGATCGCCAACGGCGACACCGGCGTGGTGGTCCTGGCGGGTGGTACCGCCGAGGTCGCGCTGACGGCCGGGGACACCCCCCGGCTGCGGTCGCCTTGGTTGCTCGACTCCGCAACGACGATGCATGCGCTCACGGTGCACAAGTCGCAGGGCAGCGAGTACGGGGCGGTCAGCTTGGTGCTGCCGCCGGTCGGCTCGCCGTTGCTCACCCGGGAATTGCTGTACACCGCGGTCACCCGGGCCCAACACAGAGTGCGGATCATCGCCACCAAGGACGCGATCACCCAGGCGATCACCACCCGCGCCAGGCGTGCCACCGGTCTCGGTGACCGACTGAAGTCGCAGTGAGAACCTTGCCGTCCTGCGGTCGTGGCGAGGCTGTGATCGACGTCTTGGTGCTGATCGCGTTCCGCTGGGACCATGGAAGATGCCCGTCAGTCTGGAGAAGGCAGCGCGCCGGCTCGCCACGCGTCCAGGATCCGCCCGGCCACCGAACCCGCGCCGGGCAGCGTGAGCGATCCCCGTGCCTGGGCGGCGTCCACCTCGGCGCGGGTGTACCAGCCGCCCCACTCCAGTTCGACCTTGTCGACGCGTCCGGTCGAGCGGGTGCGGGCCACGTAGGCCAGCATCAGCGAACGCGGGAACGGCCACGGTTGCGACCCGATGAAGCGGCAGCTGTCGACCAAGAGTCGGGCCTCCTCCGCCACCTCGCGATGTACTGCGTTCTCGGCGCTCTCCCCCGCCTCCACGAAACCGGCAAGGATGGATGCGCGGCCAGCGGCCCAGGAGCCCTGATGGGCCAGGAAGAGCCGGTCGTCTGGGTCGAGGACCGCGACGATGACCGCCGGATCGGTGCGGGGAAAGTGCTCACGTCCGCAGATGGTGCAGACCGCGGCGAATCCGCCGCGGATGCGCCGCAGTCGCCCGGCGCAGCGGTCGCAGAAGAGGGCTGACTCACCCCAGTTGAGGATCGCCAATGCGGCGCTGGCCAGCTGGTATTGCGTGTCGGTGAGCGAGGCATCACGGATGGTCTCGCCACCGGGAATCCGTTCGACCCGTTGGGCGAACCACGGCCCGCCATGAACCGTCCCCAGGAAGGCGATGGTCTCGTCGAGTTCCCCGGCGGCCGGCATCCCGAACGGGTTGAGCGCGAACTGGGACGCCGCGTCGACCCGCAGTAGACGGGCTTGTGGGCTGCGCCACAACAGCTGCAACGTGTCGTCGTCGCGCAATTCGGTGGAGCGGTGGAGCAGCGACGGCGCATCCCAGGGGCGCAGTTGGACGTGACTGATGCGACGCGCGTTCACACCTGTGAGGCTACCGCGGACTCATGGAGCTCATCGAATTCAGCAACTCCACCAGTTCGGCCTCGTCCAGCAGCCGCTGGGGGCGCTCCACCTCGTCGGTCAGCACGTGGTAGAAGACCGCGTCCACCCGATCCACCGGGACGCCCGCAGTGTGCGCCCACGCCAACCGGTAGAGCGACAACTGCAGCGGGTCGGCGGGCCGGGTCGATGTCTTCCAGTCGACCACCTGATAGTCGTGGCGGGCGTCGTCTGGCGTGACGAAGACCGCGTCCATCCGCCCTCGCACCTGCTGGCCGTCGAGCACCAGGATGAAGGGCTCCTCGACCACCCGCGGTGTCAGGTCGCGGTATCTGCCACGTTCGAAGGCAGCGATGAGCCGCCGCAGCATCAGGTCTGCGGACGACGGGTCGTCGGCTTCGTCTGGTTCAAGGTCGAGTTGGTCGGGTTCGAACAGGGCCACGACACCGAACCGTTTCTCCAGCCACTCGTGGAAGCGGGTACCCACCCCAGCCTGCCGGCCAACCGGCCGAGGCATCGGTCGGACGATCTGGGCGGCAAACGATTGGGCGTCGCGGCTGGCCATCAACAAGCCGGACGCAGGCACCGAGCCGGGCAGCGCAACCGATTCGTGACGACGGTGTTTGGCCCGTTCTTGCGCCACCAGCAGCTCGGCGGCCCGCTGCCACTGCGCACCCTGCTGGTCAGCGTCGAGGTCTGCGCCGCTGAGGTCGAGCATCGGCTGCAACCCGGCCCGCCGAACCATCGCCGCACCTTCCCGCAACGCGGCAATCCGGGACTCGTCATCAGGGGGCGGCCAGGCCACCCGAAGCTCTTGATTGTTGAGCGGGTTGGCCTCGGAGACCTCTGCAAACTGCCGGACGCCGTCGGTCTGGGCTGCCACCTGCCGCAGCAACTCGAAGTACGGCGATGGATGGCGCGGCGTCTTGCGTCCCGGGAACCAGTGGTGGCAGCTGGCCACCACTCGCTGCCGCGCCCGTGTCACCGCCACGTAGCCCAAGCGGTCCTCGGCCTGCCGCGCGGCGACCACGAGTTCGCCCTTGTAGTCGGTGAAGTCTTGGCCCCGGCTCACCGCGCCCAGTTGCGGCACCCACTCGGCATCGCCCCGCAACCCGGCAGGCAGCACGTGCGCTTGGGTCACCCAGTTGTCCGGCGGCAGCGTGCTGGGGAAGACACCTTCGCACAGCGCGGGCAGGAAGACCAGGTCCCACTCGAGTCCCTTGGCGCGATGGGCGGTGAGCAACTTCACCGAATCGAGGCTGCTCGGCACCGCCCGGTCTAGGCCTTCGGCGGTCTCACGTTCTGCCTCGAACCAGGCCAGCAGCCCACTGAGCGCGCCGTCACCGTCAATGTCGACGTAGTCAGCCACCGCCTCCACGAATTGGGTCAATTGCCGGCTGCGGCCAGCTGCGTGCCACTCCGGGTGCGACTCCAGTTCCAGGCCGACTCCGCTGCTCTCGATCACCAAGTGCACCAACTCCAGCACCGGCTGGTCGCGGTGCTGGCGTAGCGTGCGCAACTCCTCCGCGAACTCGCCGATGCGCCGCCGGGCGGACGCCGACAATGGAGCCGGGCCGGGGGCGTCCACCGCGTCCAGCAGGCACAGTTGTTCGGTGAGCTCCAGATCGGCACTCGCCGAGCGCGGGGTGGTCACCCCCGCCCGGCACAGACCGCGAGCCCGCTCCCCGAGGACCGCCAAGTCTGTGGGCCCGATGCGCCAGCGTGGACTGCTGAGCAACTGGACGACCTGCGGGTTGGCCGTGATGTCTTCGATCAGGGTCAGTGTCGCGACGATGTCGGCGATCTCGGGCACCTCGAGGAGCCCTCCGAGCCCGACGATCTCAACCGGCACGTCGCGTTCGGTCAGCGCCTTGAACAAAGCCCCGATGGGGGCGTTCGCCCTGGTCAACACGGCGATCTCGGACCATGATGGGACCACCTGCTGCTGTCTGGCGACCACCACCTGGTCGGCGATCCAGTCGATCTCGTCGGGCCAGGAATCGAAGGCCGCGACCCAGACCTGACCGCCGGTCTGCCCTGCCGGGGCACGCAGCGTGTGGTCGTGGTTGTCGTCCGGCACCAGCAATCGTTGGTCGGCGCGCAGCGGGGCAGCCAGCCGATTCGCCGC
This sequence comes from uncultured Propionibacterium sp., assembly GCA_937867175.1. Classification (GTDB taxonomy): domain Bacteria; phylum Actinomycetota; class Actinomycetes; order Propionibacteriales; family Propionibacteriaceae; genus Brooklawnia. Next base: position 4,652 of record CALMKG010000592.1, read on the forward strand.
GTCGAGGATCACCGGTCTGCTGCGCCGATTGGTCCGCAGCGAGAAGCGGTTGGCCGGCCGGCCGTCGACCTGACGGAAGTCGTCGCCGAATTGCAG
>CALMKG010000593.1 GCA_937867175.1 uncultured Propionibacterium sp.
CGTGCAGCGCCTTCTTGTTGCGCGCGACCACCTTCTGGCCCTTTTCGCGTGGCATCGGCACTCCTGAGTTCGTGGTTGCGGGACGCAGAAGCCCCGAGGGTCAAGCCTACCAAGGCGACCCGCGAGGCCCTGCGTCCCGGCCGACGGCGACTCCCACAAGGACTCGTCGCCCGCCGTGGCAGGCCTTTCCGATAGTGGCGGCGTCGGTCGATATTGTCTAGCCGTGCTCGCCGGGTGCTGGGCGGCCGCGGGATCGCAGCTGGCGCTTGAGTGGACCAGGCTCGGAGGAAGGGGGTGCGATGGTGCACGTAACACCGGAGACTCATCGGGGCCCATCGCAGACTGGGTCAGCTCACGCGTGGCTGCCGATCGCAGTCGGACTGTTGGCCATTGCGGTGGCGGGGTGGAAGATTTGGGTTCCGGGGATGTGGCACGACGAGGTGGCGACCCTGGTGGCGGCCGACCGAAGCTTGGGGTCACTCGCCAGGATGCTGCGCGAGGTCGACGCGGTTCATGGCCTCTACTACGCCCTCATGAATGGGTGGGTCAATTTGGCGGGGACCAGCGCGTTTGCGCTGCGACTACCGTCTACGCTGGCGGTCGGGGGCACCGCAGCCGTCATGACGGCCCTGGGGCAGCGCGAATGGGGGCCGGTGGCTGGCACCGTTGCGGGGCTGGCGTCGGTCGCCATCCCGCGTTCACTCTGGTTGGCGACGGAGGCGAGGTCCTACGCCATCGCCACGTTCCTGGTAGCGCTGATGGTCTACACGTTCTGGCGCGCCCTACAACAAACCCGACTCGGCTGGTGGGCCGCGTATGCCGGGGTAGCCGGCCTCGCGATTCTTGCCTTCATGTACAGCGTGCTCGTCCTGCCGGCCCTCGCCATGGCCGCATGGGCTGTGGGCTGGGGTGAGCGCCAAGGACGCCGGTTCTGGGTGGCCACAGCCGCCGCAGGGCTCGCTGGTTCGCCGATGGTACTGATGGCGATCACCCAACGCCAGCAGGTTGGGTGGCTGACGCCGGTTCTCTTGAGCCGACTGCGCCAGGAACTGGGCTCGGCCTTCTTGACCGGGACGAAGAGCGGGCTCGTGAACGTCTGGTGGGTCTTTCTCGGTAGCTGTGCGCTGACGTGGCTGGTCGCAATCCGTCGGCAGGGACGTCGAGAGCGTGGTCTGTTCGTGCTGGCCACCGGATGGCTGGCCATCCCCTTGACCGCGCTCTTGACAGTCAGCTTGGTGGTGCCCTTGTGGACGCCACGGTACGGATCGATCTGCGTTCCGGCCCTTGCCCTGTTCGTTGCCGGGGCAGTCGCTGCTCTCGGGGCCCGCGTCTGGCAGGCGATCGTGGTGTCGGTGATCCTGGCCCTACTCGCCTGTCAGTCTTGGCATGCGCATCGGCTGCCGAACGCCAAGGACACCCTGCTGGACGTGGCTGCGATCGTCTCCCAGGTCCGTCAGCCAGGCGACGTGGTCTGGTTCGTCGCACGTCCCGCCGGTTCTGACAGGACCCCTCGGATCGTGCGCTACGCCTACCCGGAGGCCTTCACGGGGATGGCGGACCTCACTCTCGACCGGCCCTTCGAAGACTCGGGCACGTTGTTCGAGACCGAGAAACCTCTCACAGAAGTGCAGCAGCAACTCGCAGGTGTTGACCGGCTCGTCGGCGTCATGTATTGGCCAGCCGACTTCTCCGAGGACTTTGCCGAGGCCGACCTCGCCAAACTCGCCCAGTCCGGCCTGGTCGAGACCGACCACCGCGTGGCAGGGCGCTGGACGGTGATCGTCATGGAGCGCGCCTGAACGGACCGGATCACAGGTAGTTGAGCGGGTCGCTCACCTGCCCGTTGATCCAGGTGTGGAAGTGCAGATGGCAGCCTGTCGACAGCCCAGTGGTTCCGGTGTAGCCGACGACCTGACCACGACTCACCCACTGGCCGGGCGAGACGATGTAGCCCTGCGCATGGTTGTAGCCGGTGCTGACCTGGACGCCATTGATCCAACCGTTGTCGATGGTCAGCTTCCAGCCCCAGCCGCTGCCGTAGTACATCTCGGTGACCCAACCGTCGGCAGCCGCGTAGAGCGGCGAACCGCAGGAGGCGGCGATGTCGAGCCCGTCGTGGAACTCGCTGTAGCCGAGCACCGGGTTGGTGCGGTAGCCGAAGTATGACGAGTACCAGCCGTTCGCCGGCTTGCTCAACGGGAACCCCGACGACACCGCTGCGGCAGCCGGCTCGCTCGCCGCCGAGGAGTAGGACTGCTGGGCGGCGCTGG
>CALMKG010000594.1 GCA_937867175.1 uncultured Propionibacterium sp.
AGCCAGCTCGCCACCGGAGGCCGCGAGTATCCCGAGTCCGTCGCTGAGATCCCGGGCGCCGCTGAGCAGGCCCGGGTCACCGCTGACGCCGAGGTACGCCTGCTCGACACCGTCCACGTAGGCGACCAGGCCTTCATGAAAGGTGCGGTAGTTCGCGCTCAACAAGGCGATGCCCTCGGCCAGTTGCTGAATGTCCTCGACCGAGATGGCCTGGATCGCCGCGTTCAGTCGTCCGATGAGGTCGCGCACGGTGTCGTACTGGTCGCGCAGTTGCTCCAGGGCGGTCAGCAGGCCCTGCAGCAGCGGATCCAGCCCACCGAGCGCTGCCCGGATGGATCGGAGTTCCGCGCTGGCCGCGTCCAGCTGCCGTCCCTGCTCCGCCATGTAGGCCAGCAGGGCTTGGGCCTCCGGGTTGTCGGTGACATCGATGCCGAGTTGGGCGGTGATGGCCGAGCTGTCCTGCAGGGCGGCGGCGATCCGCTCGATCTCGGCGACCGAGTCGTCGAACCGCGCCAGAGATTCACGAAGCAGGGCCAGGAAGGTGTCGAAATCGGTCTGGTCGACCGCCTTCGCGAAGTCTTCGAAGGCGGCCGAGACGGTCTGCAGCAAGCCGAGCAGGAGTTCGAGCTCTTCGGCGGTCATCGGGAAGCTGAGGGCCGCGTCCATCGCTTCGAGCGCCGCCAGGATCTGCGCCGAGCCGCTGACCAGGCTCGGGTCGGCGTACTTGCCCTGCTCGGTGAGCTGGCGCAGCCCCTCAGAGAGCTCCGCCACGCCGCTGGTCAATTGCTGGCTGCCCTGTGAGGTCTGGTTCAGTCCGTCGCTGAACTGGGCCACGCCGGTGCTGTAGGTCCCCAGGCCGGACGCCAGCTGCGAGCTGCCGTCCGCGAGCTGGTCGATGCCCGCGGTGAACTGTGAGATGCCGTCGGCCAGCGCCGACATACCCGCCGAGAACTCCTGAATGCCGTCGTTGTACAGCCGCAACCCGGCGTCGAACTCACCGCGACCGGCAGCCAGCTCGTCGAAACCCTGCGCGATGAGCCGGGCGTTGTCCGCCAAGGTCGCCGCGCCGGTGCTCAGTTCCCCACCTGCGGCGTCCAGCTGATCGACACCCGAGGTGAACTGGTCGACCCCGTCGGCCAGCAGGGCGATGGCATCCTGGAGCGCCACCAGGTCGCCCAGATACTGCGACGCATCCGGCAGCTCCATCATCATCTTGAACGGCAAGCCGGCGATCTGGATCTGCCCCACGTGCGCGTTATTGGCTGAAGTGGTGATCCGGAAGTCGGATTCCCGGCCGGGCAGGGAGGTGAAGTTCACCACCGTGGTGGCCCCGCTGGCCGCGATGGTGGCACCCTCGGCGGCGACCCGGCTGAAGTACTGGCCGTCCAGGTTGACCGAGATCTGCAGCATGTAGTTGTCGAAGAAGACCGGTTCGACGTCCGCATTACGCCGAACCTGAATCTCGATCGCCAGTTCCCCGCTTTGGCCCCGCAACTCGCTGGCGCTGACCGGTCGGCCGTCCAGCAGGTAGTCGATGCCGATCAGCCACGGCATCTCGGTGCCGGCCAGCTCGCCCTGGTAGAAGAAGTTGCCGGGTTCGGTGTTCACCTGCACACGCTGACCGCTCTGCTTGATCTGGTCGGTGTTGGTCAGGTTCACCACCCGTCGATAGTCCCCGTAGTCGGTGATGCGGCCGGACGCGTCGAGGAAAGCGTTGACCACGAAGATGCGGTTGACCGCGCCGTCTGCGCTCAGGTGGGCGTAGACGACCTCCTCCTTGGGGGGCGCTCCAGGATCACCCAGCACAGGTGCGGCGGCCAGGATAGCGAGCCCCAGGACGAGTGCGATGATGCGCTTCATTGTTCGCTCCTCAGAAAGTGGGCTTTCCAGGTGGTCTTCTCGATTGCCGAGTCGAAGACGATCAGCAGCCCGGGCAGGAACAGGTTGACCATGATGAAGGAGATCAGCGCCCCGCGCCCCAGCACGGCACCGAGTTGCGAGACGACCTCCAACGACGAGACCAGGTTCAGCACCAGGCCCGCAGATGCCAGGATCAGGGCCGGGGTGAGCAGCGTCCCGAAGGTTTGGCTGACCGTCGCCGCGACCGCCTCGTGTTTGCTCTTGGTGCCGCGATTGCCGACATAGTGCTGGGTGAACAAGATGCCGTAGTCGACGGTGGCGCCCAGTTGGACGGTGCTGATGATCAGGTAGCCGATGTAGACCATGTACTTGCCGCTCAGGTACGGCACGGCAAGGTTCAGCCAGATGGCGCCCTCGATGGTGAGCACCAACAGGAACGGGATGAGTAACGACCTGAAGCTGATCAGCAGAACCAGCCAGACCGCGGCGATCGCCAACCCATTCACCACGATCGAGTCTGCGGTGATGCTGGTCTTCATGTCGAGCAGCACCACCGACTCACCGGTCAAGTGGAAGCTGTCCGGGTAGTACTCTTGGGCGATCGCGCGCACCTGTTCCACCAGCGCGAACGCCTCCTCGCCTTCCTTGTCGGTGTCCACCGCCAGCACGATCCGGGAGTAATTCTCGCTGAGCAGGGACGACAGCTGGTCCTGGGGTAGCACCTCGGCGGGCAGCAACCAGCCGACCTGCGTCTGGTAGGACGTGATGGCCACCACCTCGTCCAAGGCAGCCAGTTCGGCTTCGAGTTGGTGTTCCGCGCCCCACTGGCCGCGAGGTACCAGCAGCGCCATCGGCAGCGCCCGTCCGAACTCCTGCTGGATGAACGCCCGGTCGGCATTCTCCCGAGAGCCCTCCGGGTAGGCACCGGTGCCGTACCGGAAGTCGTTCATGCCTTGCGCGAGGTACGCGACCGGCAGCAGCAACCCGATCAACAGCAGCCAGATGGCGGCCCGCGAGATGCCGCGTCCCAGCCGCGCGAAGTTGGGCAGCAGCGAGCGGTGGCTGGTCGCCACCACCGCACGATCCAGGACGAGCATGAGCGCAGGCATGAAGAAGATCACGCAGATCAGGCTGAACGTCACACCCTTAGCCAGCACCAGACCCATGTCCGGCCCCAGCTGGAAGCTCATGAACATCAGCGCAAGGAAGCCGAAGATGGTGGTGGTCGAGGACGCCAGGATCGCCATTGAGCTCTCCACGATGGCCAGTTTCAGCGACTCCCGGCGATCTGCACCCGCGGCCAGGTGCCGCTTGCGGGAGTGCAGCAGGAAAATCCCGTAGTCCATCGACACGGCGAATTGCAGCACGCCCGCGACCGCCGCGGTGATGAACGAAATCTCACCCAGGATGATGTTGCTGCCCATGTTCAGGGCGATCGCGACCCCAATGGTGGCCAACAAGATGAGCGGCTCTATCCACGACAGCGTCGACAAGGTGAGCAGCAGCAGACCGAGGGGCAACATGAACAGCATGATCGTGTTCACCTCGGTCGTGGTGGATACCTGCGCCAGTGCCAGGTCGACCAATTGGCCCTCGACCGCGCCGTCGGGCGTGGCGATCTGCTGGAGCTGGGCCAGCGTCGTGGTGGTGTCGGTGAGGTCGACCGCGACCTGATAGAGGGCACCGCCGTCGGCGGTGAAGAAGCCGGCCACCACGTCCTGGTCAGCCAGTTCGAGCGGGACCTTGAGGTCGATGAAGTCGTCCAGCCAGATCACCGACAGCACCCCGGACGCCGCCTCGATTTGCTGTTTGGTCTCCAGCGCCTCGGTCAGCGTCAGGGCGGGGACGTAGACCCGGGCGTTCGGTATCGCGTCATCGAACTCCTCGGCCATCACGTTGATGGCGACCGACGACGGTGCATCCTTGGGCACGTAGGCGGCCATGTTGTAGTTGATCGGGACGATCAGAGTCAGCAGGCCCCCGAGCACGGTCAGGATGCCGAAGAGCACCAGAAGCAGCTTGCTGTGCTCGACTATGAACTCGGCAACCTTGTGCATAGCGCCCTGTCTTCCGTCCTTGACATTGCGGCTCGACACTCCAGATCCATCGGTGGATCGAATTCATTATTGTATCGCGACGTCGTCAGCCGAGGGCCCGTGGATGGGCACTGCGGTAGACCTCACGCAGGTGCTCCACGGTAACCTCGGTGTAGATCTGGGTGGTGGTCACGGACGCGTGACCGAGCAGTTCCTGGACGACCCGCACGTCAGCGCCCCCATCCAGCAGGTGCGTGGCGAAGCTGTGCCGCAGGCTGTGCGGCGAGACCTCGGTCGCGATGCCGGCGTCGACCGCCCGGGTGCGGACGACCG
>CALMKG010000595.1 GCA_937867175.1 uncultured Propionibacterium sp.
CGCAACGCCCCTTGGCCCCATTCTCAACACGGCCCACGCCCTCAAGGAAGCGGGGCGCAGCGATCAGACGGCGCAGTGCCCGACCTGCCTGGGTCATCATGAACTTGTGGGGCGTGATGACACCGAGCCTACCAGCCGGAGAAAGGAGCGTCAGGGAGCGCTCGATAAAGAGGGCGTACTTGTCGAAGTTGTCCTGGTGAGCAGTGGTGTAGAAGGAGGCGGCGTGCTGGTAGAAAGCGACTTCCTCGGGAGAGTAGATCGCCATGTTCTGGATGCGGATGTAGGGCGGATTGCCCACGATGACATCGAAGCCGCCGCCGGCCATCTCCTGGTGGAACTCCGTGTGCCAGTCGAACGGGTTGACGCGGGACACGAGGGCGGCAGACATGGGACCTACGGTGTTGGTCCACTCGTCGGGGCTGACGAGGCTGTTGCCTGACTTGAGGGCGTTATCGAGGGCAGGCAAGGCGGGCGTCCGCTGGCTGCGGACGTAGTCGCGGCGGCTTGCTGCCTCCTCGCCCTCGATCAATTTGAGAAGCAGGCTGAAGCGTGCGACTTCGACGGCGTTGGCGTCTATGTCGACCCCACGAATGTGCGCACACAGGATGCGACGCTTCTCCGCGAACGTCAGTCGCCACTGGCCGGCTCCCGCGTCATAGATCGTGCGACCAGCATGCGCATCGCGGTCATTGGCGACGTACCAGGCGAGGTAGTGGTCGAGAATCAGCTCGTAGAGGGACAGGAGGAAGATGCCGGAGCCGCAGCAGATGTCAGCAGCGGTGAAGGTGGATAGCGCTGCCGGGCGCTTGCTGGCGAGTGCCGGCAAAAGGGTGCGCGCAACGATCGCGTCCACTATATAGCGGGGAGTCGGAACGACCCCACCGCTTTCACGGACCTCCGGCTTGTTGACGATCGTGACGTTTGCGCCATCAATCGTGATTTCCTCGCCGAGAAATTGCTCGTAGATCTCGCCGAGGACCTCGGTCTCGACAACCGCGAATGTGTAGGGACTCTGTGGGTAGTACAGCGCCGTGATGATGCTGTGCAGAACGGCGTCGGAAATGCGGATTCCAAGGCGCGCGTCGTCAAGGAGTCGGAAGAGGCCGGAGTCGTAGAACTGGTCGGCGCGGCGCAGCTCGCCCATGAGGGCGTCGAACGTGTTGGCGGAAGGCAGGTTCTTCAACGTTTCGTAACGCTCGATCTCCCGGTCTTCGCAGATTCGCAGGAAGACGATGCGGGACAAGAAGAGCTGTACTGCATAGGTCAGCTCCGCCGGACTAAGGCCCGGGGTGTTCGCGTGTATG
>CALMKG010000596.1 GCA_937867175.1 uncultured Propionibacterium sp.
TCGGTGTGCAGGCCGTTGTGATGAGGACGGCGGCACCGAGCAGCACGGCTGCGAGGCGTCGGACGGGCCGCTTAGTGCGGGAGGCAATCATGATAATCATTATCGCCTTGGCGTTGGGTGCTGGCAAGTCGTCCGACCTTCGTTGCTCATCTTTCGATCTTGGCCAGCTGGCCAGTTCGCGACCGGCCCCACGGATTCGCGTTTCTGTGGCCAACGGCTAGCCTGTCAAGGAGGAGACGGCTGGGCCCTGATGGGGCACGGCCCGTCGGCCCGATGCCAGCCAGGTACCGGGGAGCCGTCCCCGCGAACTGGGGACCAGAACAGTGGGGCGTTTCATGGCGGAAAGCACTCTCGACAAGGTCATCAATCTCTGCAAGCGGCGGGGCTTCGTCTTCCCGTGCGGCGAGATCTATGGGGGCACCCGGGCTGCCTGGGACTACGGCCCGCTCGGCGTCGAACTCAAGGAGAACATCAAGCGCCAGTGGTGGCGTTACATGGTCACCGGTCGTGACGATGTCGTGGGTCTCGACTCGTCGGTGATCCTGCCGCGAGAGGTCTGGGTGGCGTCCGGCCACGTCTCGGTCTTCAGCGACCCGCTGATCGAGTGCCTGAGTTGCCACAAGCGTTGGCGCGCCGATCAGATCGTCGAGGAGTACGCTCACCGGCACGGTCTGGACGAGGACGCCGTCGCGCTGAACGAAGTGCCGTGCCCCAACTGTGGCAACCGCGGCCAGTACACCGAGCCGCGGGACTTCAACATGATGCTCAAGACCTACCTCGGCCCGATCGAGGACGAGTCGGGGTTACACTATCTGCGTCCCGAAACCGCCCAGGGCATCTTCGTCAACTTCAAGAACGTGCTCAACGCGACCCGCCAGAAGCCGCCGTTCGGCGTGGCGCAGGTCGGCAAGAGCTTCCGCAACGAGATCACCCCAGGCAACTTCATCTTCCGGACGCGTGAGTTCGAGCAGATGGAGATGGAGTTCTTCGTCGAGCCCGGCACCGACGAGCAGTGGCACCAGTACTGGATCGACGCCCGCAAGGATTGGTACGTCGGACTCGGGATCGCAGAGGAGAACCTGCGGTTCTACGAGCACCCCAAGGCGAAGTTGTCGCATTACTCCAAGCGCACGGTCGACATCGAGTACAAGTTCGGCTTCGCCGGCTCCGACTGGGGCGAGCTGGAGGGCATCGCCAACCGCACCGACTTCGACCTGACGACGCACTCCAAGCACTCCGGGACCACGCTGGAGTACTTCGACCAGGCCAAGGGTGAGCATTACACGCCCTACGTCATCGAACCCGCGGCGGGATTGACCCGATCGTTGATGGCCTTCCTGGTCGACGCCTATGCCGAAGATCAGGCGCCGAACACCAAGGGCGGGGTCGACACCCGCGTGGTGCTCAAGCTTGATCCGCGACTTGCGCCGGTCAAGGCGGCGGTCCTGCCGCTCAGCCGCAATGAGGCGCTGTCGCCGAAGGCCCGCGACTTGGCCGCCCAGCTGCGCCAATACTGGAACATCGACTTCGACGACGCCCAAGCGATCGGCAAGCGTTACCGCCGTCAGGACGAGACTGGCACCCCCTTCTGCATCACCGTCGACTTCGACAGTCTCGACGACGACGCGGTGACCGTCCGCGAGCGTGACTCGATGGCGCAGCAGCGAGTGGCGATCTCACAGGTGCAGTCGTACCTGGCGCAGCGCCTGCCCGGCTGCTGAGCTTGGGAAGCGAGCCGCTCTACCAACGAGTTCAGCTCGACTTGGCGTCCCAGATCTCCGACGGGACCTGGCGTCCCGGCCAGTTCCTCCCCAGCGGGCAGGCACTCCAGGACCGCTATCGGGTCAGCCGCCTGGGCCTTGGCGTGGGCACGCTCTAGCGCCGGTGGCGGCGGAACTGGGTGCACAAAGTGCGGGTCTGCGGCTGTTCTCGCACCCGATGACTTGTCCTTGCGCCCGATCGATCATCGGCTGGCCGGTGGGATCTCGCTCGACGCACAGCGTGTCGACCAGCGCGATCGGGCGCGCCCCAGCACGCGCACAAGACCTCCAGCAGCCAGCAGCGGCACCCGCACGCCGAAGTGGTCGGTGGTCAGCGGGCCATCGCCGGGTTTGAGACACCCAACCGGTCTTCACCATCACTGCGCAGATAATTGCTCAGGGCGAACCGACCTGATGGAGGCGCTATGAGCGAGCAACTGCCCGGATCTGCCAGTACCCTGCCGACTCGTGCCGAACGCCTGAACCGGCTGCCCTTCGGACGCGAACACGGCAAGCTGCTGGTCGGTTCGGGGATCGGCTGGGCGCTGGACGCGATGGACGTCGGCCTGATCAGCTACGTGATGGCCGCCCTGGCCGCCACCTGGAAACTGGAGAACACCCAACTCAGCTGGATCGGCTCAATCGGCTTCGTGGGCATGATGATCGGCGCCTCGGTCGGTGGCCTGCTGGCCGACCGGCTGGGCCGGCGAAACGTCTTCGCGCTGACGCTGCTCGTCTATGGGCTGGCCACCGGCGCCGCCGCGTTCTCCACCGGGGTCGCCATGCTGATCGTGCTGCGCTTCATCGTCGGCCTCGGTCTGGGAGCAGAATTGCCGGTGGCGTCCACCCTGGTCAGCGAGTTCGCACCCCAGCGCATCCGCGGGCGGATGGTCGTCTGGCTGGAGAGCTTCTGGGCTGTCGGCTGGATCATTGCCGCGCTGCTCGGCTACTTCCTGGTGCCGAAAGAACCCGGTGGCTGGCCGGGCTGGCGCTGGGCGC
>CALMKG010000597.1 GCA_937867175.1 uncultured Propionibacterium sp.
AGCGCGGTCAGCGACTCGTCCCCTCCGGCTGGGGGCGGCGTCCCCGGCCAATAGGGCCTCGCCCAGACCACCTGCATCGCCAGACCAGCCACGGTGACCAGCGCGAGCAGCTTCATCCAGCGCTTGGCTGCGAAGCCGAAGATCACTGTCGCTGCCGCCCAAGCCACGCTCCCATACGGAATGAAGGACGCCACCAGCGCGGTGAGTTCGTTGGTGAGCTGAAGCTCCGGGAACGCGTAGAGCACCATCAGGCCCGCGCCGCCCAGCGCGAACAGCCAGCCGATGGCGAGCAGCAGAGTCTTCACCGTTGGTCCCGCCTGGGCATCTTCGGGATCTTCCCCGCTGGCCTGGGGTGCAGGGCACGTTCGCGGGAGGGGAAGGGGCGAGGTACGTACTCTCCCATGCGGCCCACCTTGGTCAGACGTCCTGCCGCAGGCAGTGCTCTGCGAGCAGCGCGGCATAGTCCTGGTTCCAGTGGGGTTTGAGCTCGATGTCCCCGGTTGGTATCCGGCCTGCCCGTCGCAGTCCCTCGATGTGGGCCGAATGCCGCAGCACGACGTTTGGTCGTCCGTCGTGGTCGGTGCCCAGTCCGCTCATGTGGTAGGTGCTGTTCCCCCAGCTGTAGAACCAGCTCACCTCGTCAGGCGGGGGCGCGGCGCTGGTCACGCGGGCGCCGTGGGCGTGGAGGCGGTTGACGAAGCTCACGTCGTAACCGGCATTCTCCATGGGATGCCCACCGACCTGGCGCCACAAGGGCTTGCTGTAGACGATGCCGGAGTTTCCCAAGCCAGTCAGCGCCTCAACACTCCCGTTGTTGAAGAACGCCCCGCGCTCCCAGTGCAACAGGTGGTGGCCCGGGAAGTAGCGGTCGATGTTGCGCAGGTGGTTGGGCAGGGCCAGGTCGTCGTCGTCCCAGACCGCGATGGTGTCGTAGCGGCAGGCGCTGACCGCGAAGTTCTCCTTCTCACCGATGGAGTCGAAGGTGAAGTCGAGATTGTAGATCCGCACCCGCGGATGATCGAAGTGGAGTCGCTGAAGCGGGTAGTCGTTGACGATCACCAGTTCGTGGTCACCTGAGTAGTCCTGGCGCAGGAATGACTCCAGTGACTCCTCCAAGGAATCCACCCGCCCGTAGGTGATGCATTTGCCGGAGATCGCGGTCGCAGGACGCAGGGCCTCCCCGTAGGCGGCGCGGAACTCCTGAGCCATGCCCTGGAACAGATCGTCAATGGCCTCCGGGCCGAACACAGGGCCCCCGGCCAGCAACCCGTCAGTTCCCAGCAGTACCGCCGCCGACTGACTAGCCGGGCCGAACACCGCCTGCACCTTCCCCTGCGGGTCACCAAGCACACAGTCGGCGTAGGGGGCCAAGTCGTCCCGCTCCGCCTGCGAGTCTGGCACCGCGACGATGAAGTCGACCAGTGGCATCCGCTGTGGCCAGCCCGCGATCGCCCGCAGGGTCGCGTCCCGTTTGTCACCAGCCGGGCCAGGGAGGACAAGCAGCACTGCGCGCGGCTGCGCCAGTCGATCCTGACGATGGCGTGCGAGGGTCGTCGCGTCCCGCAGGACCCGAACGACGAGCCGGCGAGCGTCCTCCTCGATCGGATCCGAGAAAGGCGGCGGCCTGAAGAGCCGCGGCGCCGAGGTGTCAGGCGAGTTCCTCGTCCTTAAGCGCGCCGTTCGGAAGGATGCGCCGGACGAAGGGGCG
>CALMKG010000598.1 GCA_937867175.1 uncultured Propionibacterium sp.
CGTCAGCCCGCCGACGGCGGCGCACCTGAGCGACGAGGACGTGGCGCGGCTCGGCGCGGAACTGGACGCCATCCGGGACGAGGTGCTCGCCAGCCGTGGCGCGAAGGACGCGGCGTACATCCGCCGGGTGATCGCCGTGCAGCGCGGCCTGGAGATGGCGGGCCGCGCGACGCTGCTGGCGGCCCGGTTCCCGGCGGCGCTGGTGGCGGGCACGGCGATGCTGTCGGCGGCGAAGATCCTGGAGAACATGGAGATCGGGCACAACGTGCTCCACGGGCAGTGGGACTGGATGAAGGACCCGGACATCCACTCCACCACGTGGGAGTGGGACTTCGTGGCGCCGGCGGTGGGGTGGAAGCACTCGCACAACGACCTGCACCACACGTGGACGAACGTGGTGGGGAAGGACCGGGACGTTGGCTACAACATCCTCCGGATGGACGAGGACATCCCGTGGGAGCCGCGCCACCTGCTGAACCCGGTGGTCAACGCCGGGCTGGCACCGATCTTCGAGTGGGGCATCGCCCTGTTCGACCTGGAGCTGGACGCGGTGAAGGAGGGGACCAAGTCGAAGGCGGCGCTGCGGGCGGACCTGAAGCTGCTGGGCGCCAAGTTCGCGCGCCAGATCGCGAAGGACTACGTGGCCACACCCGGGTTGGCGATGCTCACCGGCTCGGGGAAGCAGGCGCTGCTGGGTGCGGCACTGGCGAACGCCACCCGCAACGTGTGGGCACACGCCGTGATCTTCTGCGGTCACTTCCCGGACGGGGCGGACACCTTCACCGAGGAGATGATCGAGGGAGAGACCCGCGGGGACTGGTACCTGCGGCAGATGCTCGGCTCGGCGAACATCTCCGGGTCCCCGCTCATGCACATCGCCACCGGCAACCTCTCCCACCAGATCGAGCACCACCTGTTCCCGGACCTGCCGTCCAACCGGTACGCCGAGGTGGCCGTGAAGGTGCGGGACGTGTGCGAGCGTTACGGCCTGCCGTACACCACCGGGCCGCTGTGGAAGCAGGTCGGCTCGGCCTGGCGGAAGGTGTTCCGGCTGGCGCTGCCGTGATGTGCGGGAACGGTCACATCATGGTGGTGTGATCGAACGGTCACATCACGCTGTGCGACGATCGCAGCTGGCCCAACCCTGCGTGGCGCGCCGCTGTCCACAGGCGGGACGACGGCGCCGCCACCCGAGGGGTCTGGTCGCCTACCGTCGTCGGAGTGGAGACCAATCCCCTGTTCGCGACGTGGCACGTCCACATGCTCGGCCAGGGGCTGGGTGAGCGGACCGTCGCGGACCGGCTGCGGGTGCTCGCCCAGTTCGAGCGCGACGTCGGGGCGCGGGCGGAGGACGCGCCGGCGGACGCCGTCGCCCTGTGGCTGGCGCAGCCGTGGAGCAGGGGAACGCGGGAACACTACTGGTCCGTGCTGAAGGCGTGGTGGCGCTGGCTGGTGGTCACGGGGCGGCGGGAGACGAGCCCGCTGGACCGGCTGCAGAAGCCGCGTGGCCCGGTGTACCTGCCGAAACCCGCCACGCGGGAGCAGATCCGGCGGGTGCTCGCCGGGCGGTTGGCGCCGGACACGCGGGCCAAGATCCTGCTCGGGGCGTACGCGGGGCTGCGGGTCAGCGAGATGGCCTCCTTCCGCGGGGAGTACCTGGACGTCGCGGAGCGGCGGGTGCGGATCCTCGGCAAGGGCGAGAGCGACCACGTGCTGCCCGTCCACGACCAGCTGCTGGCCCTCGCCGGGCGCTACCCGACGGCGGGGCCCTGGTTCCCCTCCCCCACCCACCCCGGGAGGACGGTCACCGCCAACTCGGTCAGCGCGGTGATCTCCCGGGCGTTCGCTCGGCACGGCCTGGACGTCACCGGGCACATGCTGCGCCACCACTTCGCCACCAGCCTCCTCGAGGCGGGCGTGGACTCCCGGATCGTGCAGACGCTGATGCGGCACCGGTCGCTGGCCACCACGGCCCGGTACATGAAGGTGTTCGAGGTCCAGCAGCGTGAGGCGCTGGACAAGCTGCCCGCCGTGTGGGACGGGCCGCTGTAGGCGAGGGCGTTGCGGCCGAGGGCAGTGCGGCAGGCCGTGGGCTCTGTCACACTTCCGCGGTCGCGACTGGTGTGGCGGAAAGGTGGCGTCGGGCGGGGCGCTCGGCAACTCCCGGGGCAAGCGGCCCAAACGAGCAGTGACGTGCAAACCAGCACCCTATGCTCCACAAGGTGAGCGCATACAGTCCCGCCAGTCCAGTGTCGGAACAGGGTCTGCATCGCAGGCTCGGCCTGTTCGAGGTGACGGCGCTGTCGGTCGGGTTCATGGGACCCGTGATGGCCATGGCACTGAACGGCATCGGCATCGCCAATCTCGTGGGGAAGGCGGTTCCCTTCACCTTCATCGTCTCCTTCGTGGGCACCCTCCTCGTGGCGTACGCCTTCATCCGACTGACCCGGTTCTTCACGCACGCCGGCAGCGTCTACGCGCTCGCCGGCTCCACGCTGGGGCCACGGGCCGGGTTCTTCGGCGGCTTCGCCCTCCTCGGCACCTACGTGTTCTTCGCCGCCTGCATCACCGGCGCGTGCGCCGTCTTCTTCGAGGCGATGCTGGGCCAGCTGGGCCTCACCATGACGGGTGGCTGGTGGGTGCTCGTTCCCCTGGTGGTCGCCGCCCTCGCACTTCTCATGAACACGCGCGAGTCCCTGACCACCACGCGGGTCCTCCTGGCGATCGGGTTCCTCGGGATCATCGCCATGGTGATCCTCGCCGTCATCGTCATCGTACGGGTGGGCGGGCCCGACTCCCCTGTCAGCACCGGAGTCGACCTGGGCTCCCTCCTGCCATCCGGAGCGGGCATGAACGCCGTGATGACGGCGTCCGTGTTTGGCTTCCTGTCCTGGGCAGGCTTCGAGTCCGGGACGTCGTTGAGCGAGGAGGCGAAGGACCCCCACCGGACGATCCCGCGAGCCTTGCTGTTCGCCGTGGTCCTGGCGGGTTTCCTGTACACCTTCATCATGTTCGCCCAGACCATCGGCTATGGCACCGACGAGGCGGGCATCGCGGCCTTCGCCGGCGCCAGCTCCACGCTGACCGACATGAGCTCCATCTACATCGTCGCCTGGTTCGCGGTGCTGATCTCGGTGATCGCGTTCGTCGTCGCGCTCGCATCGCGCGTGTCGTCGACGGCGGCCGCCTCCCGGCTGCTGTTCGCCCTCGCCCGGGACGGCTTCGGCCCGGCCACGCTGGGAAGGGTGAACGTCCACGGCGTCCCGGCCCACGCCCTGTACGTGGTCCTCGCGGTGACGCTGGTCCTGGTGCTCGGACTGTTCCTCGGCGGCCAGGGGTCGATCGAGGTGTACTACTGGTACGCCACAATCGCCACCCTCTGCATGGTCGTCGCCTACGGGATGACGTCGGTCGGGGCAATCCGGTACGCGATCTCACGCTCACCGGTGCCCCGCTGGGAGGCGGTCGTGCCGGTGCTCGGTCTCGGGTACCTCGCGTACGTCTTCCTGGTGCAACTGGTGGGCCAGGAGCCCCCCTACACGTACTTCCCCATCATTGCCGGGGTCTGGTGCCTGACCGGGCTCATCGTCGTGCTCGTCGCACCCGGCCTCGCAGACCGAATCGGTGCCCGCCTGACCCGGGAGGAACTCGAATGAGCAACATCCAGCACGACGCCACCCATGCCCCCGCCGGCATGACGTTCTTCGCCACCAGCGACATCACCGCCCTCACCAAGGGGCGTGCCCTGCTCACCCGAAACGTCACCGAGGGGAGCACCATCGGGTGGGTCCCCGCCAACCTCGGGATCGGGACGCACGGCCACATCGTCGACGAGATCCCGTTCGGTTCCACGGGCGACCTGCGCATCAAGCCGGACTTCGCCTCACGTCGCACGATCAGGGGGGTGCCCGACCAGCCGGACCTCGACTTCGTCTTCGGTGACATCGTGCACACCGACGGGCAGCCCTGGTCCTGCTGTGCACGGACGATCCTGAAGGACGCGCTCGCCGCCCTGCACGACGAGTTCGGCATCACCCTGACCTGCGCCTTCGAGCACGAGTTCGTCGATCGGGACGCGACGTACCCACACCACCCCTTCTCCTTCCGCAGCTTCCGCAGCGCGGAGCCGATCGGCACCCAGCTCCTGAACGCCATGGTCGAGAGTGGCCTGGAACCGGAGTCCTGGCTCCCCGAGTACGGGCACCACCAGTTCGAGATCACCACCCGGCCCTCCGCCGCGGTGGAGGCCTGCGACCGGGCCATCCTCATCCGGGACCTGGTCCGCGACGTGTACAGCGCCAACGGGCACCGGGCCACGTTCTCGCCGGTGGTCGAGCCGGGCGGCTCGGGCAGCGGCGTTCACATCCACTTCAGCCTGTCCGACGACGAGGGCCGCAACCTGGCGTGGGATGCCGA
Source organism: uncultured Propionibacterium sp. (assembly GCA_937867175.1). Taxonomy (GTDB): domain Bacteria; phylum Actinomycetota; class Actinomycetes; order Propionibacteriales; family Propionibacteriaceae; genus Brooklawnia. The sequence goes on from CALMKG010000598.1 coordinate 4,417, forward strand.
CCGGCCCGGCCGGGTGTCCGAGCTGGCGGGTTCCTTCGTGGCCGGGATCCTCCGCGATTCCCCGGACATGACCTCCCTCTTCGCACCGTTGACCGTCTCCTACCAGCGACTCGTGCCGTCGAACTGGTCCTCCGCCCGGGCGTTCCTCGGGCTGCACAACCGCGAGGCGCTCGTCCGGATCGTGCCCACCGTGGAGATCGGCGGACGGGACCCCCAGAAACAGCTCCACTTCGAGTTCCGCGGCGCGGACGGTGGCGCAAACCCGTGGCTGCTGCTCGGTAGCCTTGTCCGCGCTGGGCTGGAGGGCCTCCGTGAGGAGCTCGCCCCCGCCGAGGTGATCACCGGCGAGCTCGACATGGAGGGAGCCCACCGCGAACTGACGGCCCTGCCGAGCAGCCTCTCGGAGGCGCTGGACCGCCTGGAGCAGTCGGAGAGGGTCCGTACCTGGTTGCCGTCGGAGTACCTGCAGACCTTCCTGCGGATCAAGCGCCTCGAGGTGGAGGAGATGGCCCCCCTCAGTCTGACCCAGCAGTGCGAGGCGTACGCCGATGCCTACTGACGCACCCCTCGTCCCGGGCGAGCCCGCCGGGCTGGTCGACCACCACTGTCACGGAGTCGTGGAGACGGATCTCGACCGGGCGGCGTTCGAGGACCTCATCACCGAGTCGTCGGTGCCGGCCGCGCCCGGCTGCTCGTTCTTCGACACGCAGGTGGGCCTCGCCGTCCGGGCCCACTGCGCCCCGGTGCTTGACCTGCCGGCGTTCGCGCCGGCGGAGGACTACGTGGCCCGGCGTGCCGACCTCGGTGCCGTTGAGGTGAACCGTCGCTTCCTCCGGAGTGGCGGCTTCGCGGAGCTCCTGGTGGAGACCGGCCACCTCGGTGACCGCATCCTCGGCCTGGACGCCATGGCCGAACGGTCCGGCGCCGTCGTCCGCGAGGTCGTTCGCCTGGAGCAGGTGGCCGAGTCGGTCGCGGACCGGATCGGGGACGCGGCCGGCGAGTACCCGGAGACGCTGCGCTCGGCGCTCGCCGCCCGGCTCCCCGCCGCTGTCGGCGTCAAGACCATCGCCGCCTACCGTGGCGGCTTCGGCTTCCCGCAGGAACGGCCCTCGGACGACGCAGTGGTGGGCGCGTACGAGTCCTGGCGGCAGGAGATCAGGGCGACCAGGCAGATCCGGATCACCGACCCGATCCTCATCGCGTTCGGCGTGTGGAGCGCAGTCGACCACGGCGTGCCGATCCAGGTCCACGTGGGGTACGGCGACGCCGATCTCGACCTGCATCGCTGCAACCCCCTGCTCCTGACCGACCTGATCCGGGCGACGCAGGGATCGGGCGCGTCGTTCACGCTGCTGCACTGCTACCCGTACCACCGCGAGGCCGGCTACCTCGCGCACGTGTTCCCGCACGTCTACTGCGACGTGGGGCTGGCCATCAACTACACGGGGTTCCAGTCGCCGCAGGTCCTCGCCGAGTCCCTGGAGCTGACGCCGTGGCACAAGGCGCTCTTCTCCTCCGACGCCTGGGGCGCGGCCGAGCTCTACCACCTGGGTGCCCTCCTGTTCCGCCGCGGCCTGGCCCACTGCCGGGAGACCTGGTTCCGGGACACGGCACTTCCCGACGACGAGTGGCAGCGCATCATCGACCTCATCGGCTCCGGGAACGCCCGCCGTCTCTACGGACTGGACTCATGACGCCGGACCTCGAGGTGCTGGCCCAGCAGTGGCTCTCGGAACTCCGCGAGGAGCTCCCAGGGGCGATCGAGCTGAGGCACCGGTTGCACGCGGACCCGCGGCTCTCGGGCGACGAATGCGACACGGCCGCCGCCGTGGCCCAGGCCATCGGCATCGAGTTCGAGACGGTGGCCGGCTGCGGCGGCTGGGCACGGATCGGGCCGGGCGAGGGCGACGCCGTCGCCGTCCGTGGCGAGCTGGACGCGCTGCCCGGGACCGAGCGGACCGGCGCGTCGTTCGCGGCGTCCGAGGGGGCCGTCCACGCGTGCGGGCACGACGTGCATCTGGCCGCCCTCACGGCGCTCGCGCGAGCGGCCGCACGGGTGAACCTGCCGGCCGGGCTCGTGCTGCTGCTCCAGCCACGGGAGGAGAAGTACCCGTCCGGCGCGGAGGACATCGCACGGGCCGGGGTCCTGACCGCCCAGGGGGTCAGGGTCGTCGTCGGCGCCCACGTGCATCACGACGTCCCCCGGGGCCACGTGGCGGCCGGGGCCGGCCCCGTTAACGCGGCGTCGGACGAACTCCACATCACCGTCCGGGGCACCGGGGGCCACGGGGCCTACCCGCACCGGGCTGCCGACCCCGTGGCAGCGCTCGCCCAGATCGCGCTGGGCCTACCGGAGATGGTCCGCCGGACGGTCTCCCCCATGGACCCGGCGGTGATCAGCGTCGGCTCGCTCCACATCGGCCACGGCGCGGCGAATGTGCTCCCCTCGGAGGGCGTCCTGCTGGCGACACTGCGCACCATGGGGCGGGAGGACCGCCGGCTGGTGCAGGAGGCCGTCCGGGTGCTGGTGGAGTCGACGGCGCGGGCGTACGGGGTGAGCGGGGAGCTCACCGTCGTGGCGGGCGAGCCGGTGCTGGAGAACGATCCCGACGTGGTGGAGGCGTCGGAACGGTGGCTGACCGAGTTGGGGCTCGGGATTGCCGTGCCGATGCGCTCCCTGGGGTCGGACGACTTCTCCTTCTACGGCGAGCAGGCGGCCACCCTGATGAGCTTCGTGGGCGTGTACGAGCGGCCGGGCCACGGCCTGCCCACCCTGCACGACATGGAGTTCCTGCCGCCGGACGACGTGGTGGAGGACGTGGCGAGGTCGATGATGGCCGGGTACCTCGGTGCCGTGGACGTGCTCGCGGCACGGCGCAGCGCGGAGTAGCGGGATCGCCGTTTCCTTTTGCCTGAGGCGAACGACCCGGACGAGAACCGACGTGTGCCGCCCATCCGGGCGGAACGCCACTCTCAGGAGATCGGCAGCGATTCAGGAACGGGCTGCAGTGTGAGCGGTGTCCACAGACGGTCGATGGGCATGACGTGGAGGCGGTCGGCGTAGGTGAAGGAGCGGGTCCCCGTGGTCAGGATGATCCCGGCTGCGAACCGTTCTCCGAGCGCGTCGCGGAGTTGGGTGAGACCACGGAAGTCTGGAGCGGTGGCCCGCTCGTTGGCCTTCACCTCAAACGCGATCACGGTGCCGTCGTCGTACTCGATCACGAGATCGACCTCCGCACCGTCGCTCGTGCGCCAGTGTCCCAACGTAACGGGCTCGTCCAACCAGGACGCCTGCTTGCGAACCTCCCCGACCACGAAGGTCTCCAGCAGGTGACCGAACTCGGTGAGCGCAGCCGGATCCAGACCGGCAAGCTTTTCCGGGGTGAGCCGAAGCAGGCGGGCAGCCAACCCGGAGTCGACCACGTGCACCTTGGGTTTGACGCTGACTCGCGAGCGCAGCGTACTGCCCCAGGCCGGCAGGCGAACCACGAGGAACAGGTCCTCCAACAGTCGGAGGTGCCCCTCAACGGTGGCGCGACTGACGCCGATCGCCTCGGCCGCCCGGGACACGTTGAGCAGTTGCCCGGTCTGCGCAGTGAGGAACGCGAGCAGGTCAGCCATCGCCTGCCGCTCGCGGATCCTGCTCAACTCCAGCGCATCCCGCTCGATCGAGGCCCGCACGAAGTCGTCGAACCACCGGGCTCGGGCGGCACCCGTGCGGCGCAACGCCAAGGGCAACCCACCCGCGCACACGCGCTCCACGTAGTCGGCGCGGGTCGTCGTCGAGGCGGGAGCCTGCGCCACCATCGCGGCCGGGTCACGGGCCAAGCCCTCCAGCAGGTTCTCCCGCACCCCGGCCAACTCGCCCTGGGACAGGGGCCAGATGGTCAACGAATGCAGGCGGCCCGTCAATGCCTGCGCCGTGGCCGGCAACGCGTCCTGGCGGGTCGAACCGGTGATGACGGCGGTCCCGGGGAGGCTGCCCTCCCGGTTCAGCCGTGCCTTGATCGCGTCCAGGATGTCGGGCACCCGCTGGTACTCGTCGACGAACAGCGGTGTGGCGCGGGCCACCACCGCCGCCAGGTTGCCAGCCACGGCCTCCCGGACGTCGACATCATCCAGGTCCAGCACCGACCCACCGGCCTCGAGAGCAAGACCGCGCAACACCGTCGACTTGCCCACCGACCGCGGGCCGTGAAGTGCGATCACAGGCTCGACCGCGGCCAAGCGCGCCAGCAAGCCGCTTACCCGGCGTGCCACCAGTGACTCGAGGACCATGACGCCAACCTAGCAGACATGATCTCCGATACTATACATTCTTGAGCTACTCAAGTGAACACTTGTGAGCGCACGACGAGTGCGGGTGGCTGCTGCTGGCACGTCGGACGGATGCGGTCAAGGTCCACCTGGCGGTCATCCCAGGTGACGGCGCAGTCGGCGAGATTTCGCCGAGACTCCTCAGGGATCGGCGACGGCGCCTCGGCGGCTGGCGCGTGCCGCCCCGGACGTGCGCGCTGCGCGTACTCGTGTGACCCCTTGGCCCAGGGTTCTGTGGGCACCACGTCCTGATCTCGTGGAGTGCGTGTTCGCGCAGTTCACCGCCCAGTCCGATGCAGTCGAGCGCCATCTGGATGGGCGCGACGAAGCGGACCGCTCCGTCCGTCCAGCGGACGAGCGGCGACCTCCAGATCGGAGCCGCAGGCGAGGAAGACCTCGCGCAAGATACCCATGGTGACCGGTCGGTGAAGGAGCGGGCCCCGAGATCCTGCAGTAGACCAATGGGCAGCGTCCGCGTCTGACTCAGAAGGCCGACGTGTAGTCCATCGGAGCTTCCATCACCTCGAGGATCGCCGACGCGTACCAGCGTTCCCGGCCTCCCCTGCCACGAGTCCCCAAACTGCGGAGCCACCCGCGGTCGACGGCGCTCCTGATGAGATTGCGCGCGCCCTGGTTCGTCATCTCCAGCTGAACCTGAACGGACCTCACGGTGACGAACGGGTTCCTCACGATGATCTCGACCAGGCGGGCGAGGTTCGACCGTTCCTTGATCGCTTCGCTGTGGTAGCTCTCGCGGATCTCCACGAGACGCCGCGATCGGGCAACGGCGTCACCGGCCTGGCTCTTCACCGCTTCGAGGAAGAACACCAGCCAGGCGTCGATGTCGCCCCTCTCGCGCACGCCCTGCAGTCTCTCGTAGTAGGCGTCGCGGTGTGTCTCGAAGTAGTTGGACAGGTACAGGAGAGGCATCGCCAGGCGATCGCGTTCCATCAGCAGGAGGTTGATCAGCAGCCGGCCAATCCGGCCGTTGCCGTCCAGGAAGGGATGGATGGTCTCGAACTGGTAGTGCATGAGTGCCGCCTGGATGAGCGGTGGGAGAGCCCGCCCCTCGTCATTGACGAAGACCTCCCAGTCCTGCATCAGTTCTGGCAAATGGGCGGGGAGCGGTGGCACGAAGACTGCGGTGTCCGGCGTCGCACCGGTGTGCCCCACCCAGACCGGTGTCCTGCGGAACTCGCCCGGTGACTTCTCCTCGCCACGGACACCGCGCAGCAGGGTGGCGTGCACCTGGAGCACCAGCCGCTGGGTGATCGGGAGGGTCTTCGCGAGTTCGTATGCCTGTGCGGTCGCCTCCAGGTAGCGTTCGACCTCTCCTGTGTCGTCTGTGCGCGACTCGTCGTCGATCTCAGCCTGCAACACGTCAGACAATGACGCCTGCGTCCCCTCGATCCTCGAGCTGGCCAGCGCCTCACGGCGGAGGTACGGACCGATCAGGAGGCTGGGGTCGCGGATCAGTATCCCAAGACCCTGCAGCAGACCGAGGGCAGCGTCCGCGTCCGAAAGGCCAGCGACGACGTCCGGGCTGAGGTCGAGGCCCCGCGGGATGGGACGGGGGAGGTAGTAGGTGAAGGCCGCCCTGTTCCCCGGCTCCCGGGCTGGACCACCGAACAGACTTTCGACAAATCGGCTTGCATCCACCACGCCAACTTACTACCAAGTCGCGTTTCAGTTGGAAGTTCGGCAACTTCTGCCCAGCGGAGTTGGAGCGTGGGCGGCGAACTCACGGGCAATTTGCCTGCCCGGTTCGATAGAACAGTCGGCGAGGAACGCCAAGGGCGGTGGCGTCGTCAACCTCGCGGATCGACATCATCGAGGTCCAGTACCGACCCACCCGCATCGCGCACGATTAACGCCGTGCTGGTTGACGAGGAGGACTGGCGGGTGATCCAGGAGACGCTCTTCCTGGAGTCGGTGCCGGGGTTGGCGAAGTCGATCCGTCGCGCGCGCGTGGAGGGGATCGAGGCGGGCTCGACCGAGCTCGACTGGTGAGCCGCTGGACTCCGGTGTACTCGCGCCTGGCCCAGCAGGACGCCAGCGAACTGGCCTCCGCGGGGCTCAAGCCCAAGGCCCAGCACCTGCTGGACGTGGTGGCCGAGGACCCGTTCGCCGTGTCTACCCGGTATGAGAAGCTGGTCGGCGACCTCGCAGGCTGCTACTCACGGCGCATCAACATTCAGCACCGCCTCGTCTACGAGGTCCTTCCGGATCAGCACGTGGTCCACGTCCTGCGCATGTGGACCCACTACGAGTGATGTCGGCGCCCGGGAAGTGCGAGCGGAACCAGGCACTCGCGCGTCTCCGACGGCCGGATGCAGCTCGGGTGTCCCGGCGGTCGCCCCAGGTGACGCCGGAGTCGGCGAGACGTCACCGCGACTCAAGCGGCGACGGCGCCCCACAGGCCGGCGCGCGCCCCTCCGGACGCGCGCGCTCCAAGAAAATCGGCGAGCGAAGTGCAGAGAATCGGCGAGGCGCCGTAGGAGAACGGCGGACCACCACGGCCAAGCAGCGCAGGACGCCGACTTTGTACCAGTCGATTCGCAGGGTTTGAAACAGACGAGTCGCATGACGGTCTGCGACGTGGAGGTACTCGATCTCGTTCGAGTGAAGCACGACACGACCCGCCCGATTGCGAACCCAAGCGGCCAGCTGCACACTCGCGGAAGCGATGCACGCTATAGCATTTCATGCTATGTCTTGACCCATGAAGGTCCAAGGCAGTCTGCTGCACCAAGTGATGCTCGAGACGGGCACCACCCAATCCGAGCTGTCCAGAATGAGTGGCGCCCATCAGCCGAGCATCAGCCAGTTCGTCTCGGGGAAGGTCGACCTGAGCGACGAGCAACTCGATCGCCTGCTGTCGTGCATGGGTTATCGACTGGAAGTTGTCCGGCGGGTAGCGGTGCCCGAGCTGACGCGCTCCGAGCGTCGGTCATGGGTACTGCATCGCCGACTCTCGTCACACCTGACCCGGGGAAGCCTGGCGGAGTGGCTACCAACGATCGAGCGCAATCTGCGCCGCCTTCGTGCTGGTGCCACCGGTCAGCCCCACGTCCGCAACGTGGCGCGGTGGACGTCGCTCGTCGAAGAAGGTGACGTGCTGGGCCTCCACCGAGTCATGACCGGTCTGGACCGCGAGTCGATCGAGATGCGTGAGGTGTCACCGATGGGAGGCCTGCTCTCACAGGACGAAAGGGCTGCGGCGTTGTCCGAGGCGAGCCACGGCGCCGCACCGGCTCGAACGTGACCTTTGTCGCCAGGTCCGCTGATGGAGATGAAAGGGGGGCCCCGAACGAGCGAGGGGCGCACCCCGGGTCACGCTCAAGCAAGTACCTCCCGCAACATCTCAATCGCTTCGGTTCCGCCGGCGACACGCCGTACGATCGCGCGTCGGCCCTCAAGTAGCCCGATCATGCTTCGCATGCGCCGGCGATCGCGCAACGTCGCACGATCGATCGCGTCCGATGGCCTGAGCAAGACGGCCAGGTTGGCGAAGTCCTCGAGATGTCTCTCCTTGAACCTGTCACCCGTGCTCTCGACCGCGTGCCA
>CALMKG010000599.1 GCA_937867175.1 uncultured Propionibacterium sp.
GGTGGTCGCGCTGCGAGATTGAGTCCATTCCCAGCGATACGATGCCACCCATGCCAGCAGCCCCGATGTTCGTGGACACGGTTCAGATCGAGGAGATCGAGGAGGGACGCCTCTACCGAAGCGACGTGCAGACCAAGCTTCAGCGCGCCTTCGGCGGTGAGGTCCTCGCCGAGTCCCTGCTGGCTGCCTACGAGGCGTTGCCGGACGAGCGGATGGCGCACTCCCTGCATGCCTACTTCCTGCGTCCTGGCCGCACCGACTCGCCGGTGGTCTATGACGTCGCCCGGATCCGTGACAGCAGATCGTTCTCGTCCTGCCACGTGACTGCGCGGCAGGCCGGTCTGGACATCTTCCAGATGACCACCAGCTTCCACGTCAGCGAGCCCGGCGTTTCGCACCAGGACACGGCCCCTCGGGTGGACCGACTTCCCGAGGACTGCCCACTCTTGCTCGATGCGATGACTGACCGGGTGAAGGATGCCGCGAGCCTGCTCGACGACAAGAGCATTCTGGATGTGCGGCTGGTGGACTATTCAGATCTGGGCCACGGCAACGCGCCACTGAATCACAGCACTCATCTACGAGTCTGGGTGCGAACTCGCACTGCGCTGCCCGACAAGCAGCGTTGGCATCAGGCGGCACTGGCGTACCTGTCGGACATCACCCTGCTCGCTTCGTCGACGTTCTCGCATGAAGATTTGGTCGGGGTACCCATCCAGATGGCCTCGATAGACCATTCAATGTGGTTCCACCGGGTCTGCCGTGCCGACCAGTGGCTCCTCTACGACCAAGTCTCACCCAACGCCTCCAACGCGCTGGGCATGTCGATGGGCCGGATCTTCCAGGACGGCAAGCTGGTGGCCACTTGTGCGCAGGAGGGCCTGATTCGACCGCGTCCCGACCTGCTGGGTGGCCTCGACCGCGCCTGAAGCAAGTGCTGGGGATGACTCAGCGCGACAAGTTCAGCGTGACCGTGGCGTCCGCCATCGCCTTGCGGATGCGCTTGGGTGAGACCGTGACCGAGGTGCCCAGCGTCTGGGCGAAGGTTTGGACACGCAGTTCTTCGATCAGGAAGCCGATGTCGTCCACCACGTCGGGCAGGCGTCCGGGCGGTTGGGCCTCACACAGGTCATCGAAGTCGGCCAGGAGTGCGTCGATCGGCTCAGCTGCCTGCGCGTCCTTGGTGGGATTGGCGGACGCCGAGCCGAGCCGGGCCAGCATTGCCCGGCAGTAGCGCGGCAGTTGGTCATACCAAGGGTCACGGGTGAACGCGATGAAGCCGTCGAAGACCAGGTTGTCGAGTTGGTCACCCACCTCGGCGCCGATCGGCGTGCGGGGCGCGAGGTCCCTGATCTGTCGGGCGAGGTCGCACACTTGCGCAGCAACCTGGACGACATTTCGCATCTGGTCGGCCTGCTCCTGCCGTACCGCCAGCGCCAGCCGCTGGTAGGCGTCCGGGTCGCGGACGGTGGCGGTGTCCGCGTGTCGGCGGGCGCACTGTTCGACCGCCTTCAGCCGGGCGTCCGCCATCAGCTCGGGAACCGAGGCATACGGGCTGGTCGGCAGCGCCAGTTTCGCGGCGTTGCTGAGGTGTGCGACGGTCCAGCGGGTCGGGTCAGGGTTGGTGAGCACCAAGAGCCTCCGAAGACCGAGCCGGTGGCTGGTCGCTTGCTGCGCCGGGGTTTCGGCCATCACGACGCCGACCGCGTTGCCCAGGTCCTTCAACGCCGGGTAACCGACCGCGGTGATGCCGGCCCGCCTCACGGTCACCTTGTCCTGCAACGACCCGAACTGCCAGCTGGACGCGGCCTCAACCTTCCCAGCCGCCTGGGTGATCGTCCGGCTGACCTGCGCCGAAAGCTCCTGGCGCAGCCCCGCCAGGTCGCGGCTGAACCGGGCCGGTTTGCCCGGCGAGGTGACCTCGAAACCGACCTGCAAGTGCGTGGGCAGTTCATCGGGGTGCCAATGGGTCGCAGGGACGACCACCCCGGTCAGCGCAGCAAGTGCGCGCCCAAGTTCATCGCTGAACCGCTTGGTGTGATCGGGGTGGTGAGCGGCCAGCCAGGCGACCGCCGCCCGGGCATGGTCGGGGGCGGGCACGAAGCTGGTCCGCACCGCCTTCGGCAGATGACGGATCAGCTCGGTCGCCAGCTCCAGCCGTAGCCCGGGCACCTGCCAGCTGAACGGTTCGGGGCGCAACTGGTTCAGCTGGGCGAGCGGGACACGCACGGTGACACCGTCGCGTCCATCGCCGGGCTCGAAGACATAGCTAACCGGCAGGTTCAAACCGGCGATCTGCCAGCGGTCAGGGAACGACGCCCGGGCTTGGTCGAGATCGTCGGTGTCGGTGAGCAGATCGAGGTCGAACTCGAGGAAGGTCGGATCCAGGTGTTGACGCCACCAGGCGTCGAAGCTCGCCCCCGACGCCACGTCGGAGGGCAACCGGATGTCATAGAAGTCGAAGATCTCCTGGTCGTCCACCACGAGGCCGCGCCGGCGCGTCCGGTCGGAGACCTCGTCGACCTCCCGCAGCACCTCGGCGTTATGCCGCAGGAAGTCGTGATTGGCGTGCGTGTCGTTCGGGTGCCACTCCCCCTCGACCAGGCCCGACCTGATGAAGATCTGCCGGGCCGTCGGCTGATCGATCACGGCGTAGTCGACCAGCCGCTCGGCGACGATCGGGACGCCCAACAAGGTCACCTTCTCGTAGGCGACAACCCCCGCCGAGCTGGACGACCAGTGCGGCTCGGAGTGGCTGCGTCTCAACAGGTGCCCGCCGACCTCCTCAACCCACTCCGGCGTGATGGCGGCGACCATGCGGGCCCACAAACGGCTGGTCTCGACCAGTTCCACCGCCATCACCAATTGCGGTGGGCGTTTGGCCAGCGCCGAGCCCGGCTGGATCGCGAACCGGGCCCCCCGGGCCCCCATGAACTCGGTCAGGGGACGCCGACCCCGCTGCTTCGGGTCGCGTTGTGGGGGCGGCAGTTGCAGGCCGACGTGGCTGAGCAGACCGGACAACACCGCGATGAGAACCGGCTCGTCGCTGCTGGCCGCTACGTTTCGGTGCATGTCGAGGTCCTTGCAGACCTGCTTGAGTTGGGTGTGCAGGTCCTGCCATTCCCGCACCCGCAGGAAGTTCAGGTACTCGTCGTGGCAGAGCCTGCGGAACTGGTTGGCGGACAGCTCACGACGTTTGGCTTGCAGGTACCGCCACAGCCGGACGACGGCGATGATGTCGCCGCCCGGGTCGGTCGGGGCGGCCGGTTGCTGGAGCTGGGCGGGGTCGCCGCGCAATCCCTGCGCGCGGGCGGTCTTCGAAGTGTGCGGGGTGTGGCGCAGCGGTTCGGCGGGGTTGGCGCGCGACGCCTGAGCCCAGGCGGTCTTCGAAGTGTGGGGGGTATGGCGCTGGGGCTGGCTGCTGGGTGGTACTGGCGGCTGGCCGGTGCTGGACTGTGGCGAGTCGTCGAGGGATGCCCGGGCCAGTGCCTCGTCGGAGTGGAACCGGGCGTGCAGCCGGTCGGCCTCGTCACGGTGGTCGGCGGGGCGCTCCCGGACGTCCTGGATCGCCAGAAAGGACGCGATCACCAGAACCTCGCGCAGGCTGCCACGCTGATTTGCCTCGACCAGCATCCGGGCCAATCTGGGGTCGATCGGCAGTTCTGCGAGCTTGTGACCAACGGGGGTCAGCCGCACCGGCGACCGCGACTTGAGTGCACCCAGTTCCTCCAGCAGCCGGATGCCGTCCCCGATCTGGGCGGCGTCCGGGGCCTCGACGAAGGGGAAGCCGGCGATGTCGCCCAGCCGGGCCTTCGCCATCTGCAGGATCACCGAGGCCAAGTTGGTGCGCAGGATCTCGGGTTCGGTGAACTCGGGACGTGACAGGTAGTCGGGTTCGCCGTAGAGCCTGATCGCGATGCCGGGGGCCAGGCGGCCACAGCGTCCGGCACGCTGGTTGGCCGAGGCTTGGCTGATGGGTTCGATGGGCAGCCGCTGCACCTTGGTGCGGCTCGAGTAGCGCGAGATGCGCGCCGTGCCGGCGTCCACCACGTAGCGCACACCCGGCACGGTCAGCGACGTTTCGGCGATGTTGGTGGCCAGCACAATCCGGCGTCCGGTGTGCGGAGTGAAGATGCGCTGCTGCTCGGCGGCCGACAGACGCGAATGTAGCGGCAGGATCTCGGTCTGCGGCCATTTCTCGGCGGCCAGCGCCTCGGCGGCGTCCCTGATCTCGCGTTCACCTGAACAGAAGACCAGGACGTCGCCGGGCCCTTCGGCGCGTAGTTCTTCGACAGCAGTGACGATGCCCTCGGCCTGCTCCAATTCGTCACCAGTCGGGTCCTCCGGGTCGGCCAGCGGACGGTAACGCACCTCGACGGGGTAGCTGCGCCCCGAGACCTCGACGATCGGTGCCTCATCGAAGTGCGCGGAGAAGCGCGCAGTGTCGATGGTGGCGGAAGTGATGATCACCTTCAGCTCTGGCCGTCTGGGCAGCAGCTGCTTGAGGTAGCCGAGCAGGAAGTCGATGTTGAGGCTGCGCTCATGGGCCTCGTCGATGATGATCGTGTCGTAGCGGCGCAGCTCGCGGTCGCGGGTGATCTCGGCGAGCAGGATGCCGTCGGTCATCACCTTGATCCGTGTCTGGCGGCCGGCTTGCCGGGTGAACCTGACCTGGTAGCCGACCAGTTCGCCCAGCTGGACGCCGAGTTCGTCGGCGATCCGAGCGGCCACGCTGCGAGCCGCGATCCGCCGCGGCTGGGTGTGTCCTATCCGGCGGCGGCCGGCTCGCAGGCAGATCTTCGGCAGCTGGGTGGTCTTGCCGGAGCCCGTCTCGCCGGCCACCACGACCACCTGGTTGTTGCGGATCAGTTCGGTGATCTCGTCCACGTGCGCGCTGATCGGCAGCCCCTGGTCGTACTCGATCCTCGGCTGGGCGATGATGGTGGTCTGGGTCATCTCGCAGGCCAGCCTAGGCCCCCGTACGATCCCACGCTGGCCCCGCACCGCGCAGGAAGCCCGGCAACATGCGCCCAGCGTGTCCCGAACACAGAAGTGGTCCCGCACGAGTTCGCACGGGACCACTGTCAGGGTTGAAGGGTCAGCGTTCAGGCAGTGGCGGACGCGGCACGTGGGCTTCGGAGTGGTGGTGCTGCACCGAGAAGTCGGGGGCCTCGAACGAGCCGAGCTGCCAGTCGCGGACCTGCGGCATGTCCTCCAGGTTCTCCACAATGTATTCCGCGTGACGACGCAGCTGATCGGTGCACCACTGGTAGAGCTGGATGCCGCCGACTGGCACGTTGCGGGCATTGTTCAGGATGTCCATCACCAAGTGGTAGCGGTCGACCCCGTTGCGCACGACCATATCGAACGGCGTGGTAGTGGTGCCCTGCTCGTTGAAGCCGCGGGCCCGGAACCGGTCGGCGTCCGGGCGTCCATGTACCAGTTGGTGGATCGCACCGGGGTAGCCGTGGAAGGCGAAAACCACATCCACGTCGTCGGTGAACATGTCGGAGAACTGCTTGACGCTCATGCCGTGCGGATGATCCTTCGGACGATAGAGCGTCATCAGGTCGACCACGTTCACGAAACGCATCTTGAGCTCGGGCAGCACGGTCTTGACGATCTCGGCCGCCGCGACGGCCTCCATCGTCACCACGTCGCCGGCGCACGCGACCACGATGTCGGGCTTCTCGTCGCCGAGCCCCTCGGTGCCCGCCCAATCCCAGACCCCGAAGCCGCGGGTGCAGTGCTCAATGGCCTCGTCGATGCTCAGCCACTGTGGCTGCGGCTGCTTGTCCTGGATGATCAGGTTCACGTAATTGCGCGACTTGAAGCAGTGGTCGGCCACCTCGACCAGGCAGTTGGCGTCCGGCGGCAGGTAGATCCGGGCCACGTCGCCACGAAGGTTCAGCACCACCTGCAGCAGTTCCGGCGACTGGTGGGAGAACCCGTTGTGGTCGTTGCGCCAGCAGGTCGAGCTCAACAAAATGTTGGTGCTGGGCACCTTGGCCCGCCACGACAGGTGATTGGCCTCCTGCAGCCACTTCGCCTGCTGCATCGTCATCGACGCCGACACCATGCCGAACGCTTCGTAGGACGCGAACATGCCGTGCCGGCCAGTCAACGTGTAGCCGTCGAGCCAGCCATGGGAGTTGTGCTCCGACAACACCTCCATGACCCGCCCGTTGGGACCGATCTTCTCGTCGATCACGTCGATGCGTTCCATGAACGTGCGGTCGGAAACCTCGAAGACCGCACCCAACCGGTTCGAGTTGGTCTCGTCTGGGCAGAAGAGCCGGAAGTTGGTGGGGTTCTTGGCGTAGATGTCGCGCATGAACTCGCCCAGCTTGCGGGTGGACTCCACCCGGTCGCTGGCCCGGGTTCCTGGGGTCACTTCGACCGCGTAGTCCCGGTAGTCAGGCAGGTCGAGATCGACGGTCAGCCGGCCCCCGTTCGCGTACGGGTTCGCGGTCATCCGCTTGTCGCCCTCGGGGTTGTTCGACTTCACCAGGTCGGTGAGGGTGCCGTCGTCGTTGAACAGGTCGCCGATCTTGTAGGACCGCATCCATTCCTCGAGGAGCAACAGGTGCTCGGGGTCGTCCTTGACGCCGGACAGCGGCACCTGATGGGAGCGCCAGGTACCCTCAGTCACCTTGCCGTCAACCTCACGAGGACCGGTCCAGCCCTTCGGGGTGCGCAGCACGATCATCGGCCAGGTCGGACGCTCGCCATCCCACTCACCCGAGCGAGCGTCGTGCTGGATCTTCTTGATGCGGTCGTAGCAGTAGGCCAACGCGTCGGCGAACCGCTCGTGCATCCAAGGCAGATCCATACCCTCGACCCACACGACCTCATAGCCGTGGCCCTCCAGCAGCGAGGTAACCTCGCCCGGATCCTTGCGGGCGAGCACGGTGGGGCCGGCGATCTTGCCGCCGTTCAGGTTCAGGATCGGCAGCACCGCACCGTCGTGCACCGGGTTCAGGAAGCTGACGCCCTTCCAGCCGCCCTCCAGCGGTCCGGTCTCCGCCTCGCCGTCACCGACGACGGCGGCCACCAGCAGATCGGGGTTGTCGAAGGCGGCGCCGAAGGCGTGGGAGAGCGCGTACCCCAGTTCGCCACCCTCGTGGATCGAACCGGGCGTGGTCACCGAGGCATGGCTCGGGATACCGCCGGGCGCACTGAACTGCCGGAACAGCGTCCGCAAGCCCCTGGCGTCCTGGGAGACCCGAGGGAAGACGTCGGAGTAGTAGCCCTCCAAGTAGGCAGCGGCCACCAAGGCCGGGCCACCGTGGCCGGGGCCGGCGACGTAGAGGACGTCCTGGCCTGTATGACGGATGAGCCGGTTGAGGTGGGAGTAGATGAAGCTGAGGCCGGTACTGGTTCCCCAGTGGCCAAGCAACCTGGGCTTGATGTCGTCGGCGCTGAGTGGGCGCCGCAAGAGCGGGTTCTCCTGCAAGTAGATCTGACCCACGATCAGGTAGTTGGCGGCACGCCACCAGGCGTCCACACTGGCGAGTTCATCCTTTGTCAGGGCAGGAACCGATGTCATAGCGAAGACGGTACCCACCCGATCCCTCCTCGTGGGACTCCACCACGAAAATCCTGCTCAAAGTCGTCGTTCAGACCGCGCCCACCAAGGCAGCCATGACCGTCACGGCAGGTATCGATGCGAACGAGGTGATGAAGATCACATCCCGGGCCAGCTGCACCGATTGCTCGCCGCGCATCGCAAAGATGAAGACATTCTGTGCCGTGGGCAGCCCAGCCATCACTGTGACCGCCAGCGTGGCGACCGGATCAAGCCCGAAGACAAGCCGTGCCAGTAGAAACGCAGCCAAGGGCTGGAGCACGACCTTCAGCAGGCTGATGGTGATGGTCTCGGCCACGTTCCCCTTGCCCGGAAGGGGGCCGGTGCGCAGCGAAATGCCGAACGCGATCAGCATGGCCGGCACAGACACGCCAGCCACCAGATCAATGGTGCCCGAGAACAGATCGGGAAGAGGCAGACCCAAGAGGTTGACCGTCAGGCCTGCCACCACCCCCAGAGTCATCGGGTTGCGCAGCGGCAGCGAGATGTTGTGCCACCACGAAGTCGCTCGACCGTGCTTGCGGGCAGACAACGCGTCCAGTATGGACAGTCCCAGCGGCTGCAGGAAGACCACCTGGATCAGCAGGATCGGCGCAACCCAGCTGGTGTCCTTGAGTACGTAGGCGGCGATGGGCAGCCCCATGTTGTTGGCGTTGACATAGCAGGATCCGAAGCCACCGATGACCTTGTGACCCCAGCTGCGCTGCCACACGGTGGACGCCAGCACCAGGTAGCAGGCCAACGTGATGAAGATGGCCAACGAAGACACCAAGACGTTGTACGAAAAGATGCGCTCCAAATCGGCGACCCGAAGACTGCTGAAGAGCAGCGCCGGCAGGCCGACGAAGAACGAGACCTTCGACAACACGCTTTGGGCAGTGTGGTCCAGCACCTTGAGGTGCGCCAACAGCCAGCCGATCCCGATCACGAACCAGATGGTGAAGAAGCCGGACAGCACGTCGCCCATGGCAGCCAAGCCTATTCCCGCGACGCGCGACTCCTCAGCCTGCCCGATGGCCGCGTCCGTCGGCGATCAGGCTCTGGGTGGTGCGGGCGGCAACAGGTATGTTGGACCGATCAACTAGAGGAGTCGTGGTGAATCCACTGGCCTGGGATGCCCCCAAGCTCGTCGTCTATGCGGCACTGTTCTGTATCGTCTTCATCCGCGCGGGCGCCACCTACGCTGCCGGGCGTGGGTTGATTGCCAGCATGTCGCGTACCCGGTTCGCGACTCGCATCCAAAGCCCCCGCTATCAGCAGGCGACCGAGTTGGTGGCCCGATACGGCGCGCCGGTGGTGGCAGTCTGTTTCCTCACGGTGGGCTTCCAGTCACTGGTGCTGCTCGCTGCCGGGGGTCTCAGAATGCCACTGCGCCGATTTATTCCGGCCCTGCTGGTCGGATCCATCCTCTGGGCGTTGCTCTACGGCACGGTCGGGTTCGTGGGCTTCGAGTTGTGGCTGGC
>CALMKG010000600.1 GCA_937867175.1 uncultured Propionibacterium sp.
ATGGAGGGGCGAGACGAGCGTCGGTCCTGCTTGTAGAACCCGCGCGACCTGCGCAAAGACAGGGTCTTCAGGTGTGGGCAGGGGTTCTCAAACTCTCTACGGAGGTCCACCCAGTTGCTCTTATCAGAAGTGCAGATCGACGCTTGTGAGGCCGCCCGAGAGGGCGGCCTCAGTCGTCTCCAGGTGCGCGCGAAACCCCAGCCTGAACAGGAGTCTTGCTGGCAGCATCGTGTGGTTCGAGTAGGTTCTCCTTCCTTCTCCGCCGAAGCGGTTCTACTACGGCGACTTGGGTTGCCGGGGGCCTCATCCGGGTTGGGTGATGCTGGCGAAGGGCTCGTTGAGCTCGGCGCGGATCTGGCCAGGTTCGGGGCCGAGGAAGATCCCGGCGAAGATGGCGCGGTTGAGCTGCTTCCTCACGGTCACCGGCGCATCGGCGTAGGTGGCGTGGACGTCTTGGAGCAGGTCGAGGGCGTCGCGAACACGCTGCCGGATCTCGGTGTTCTCGGACTCCAGCCTCGCCCTCTCACGGACGAGGCTCGCCTGCTCAGCGTTGAGCCGTCGCTGGTGGGTGAGGAACACCTCGCGGTCGATAGCGTCGGCGCAGTAGGCCTCGATCAGCTTGGCCTGATTCGTCTCGACCGTCCGGGCCTCGACTGTGATCTGCGTGAGTCGTTCGTCGTCGACTGCCTGCTGCCGGTGGAGCTTCACGAGCACAATCTGTTCGATGCCTTCACGCTGGCCCGGATCTAGCTCGATCGTGCGGTAGAGGTCCTCGACCCGCTGCTCGACCAGGGCGATCGGCAGAGCCTTGCGTTGCTGGCAGACGGTGTCTCGGCGTCGGTGGCAGACGAAGTACTCGTAGACGCGGCCGGTCCTGGTCCGCGTGTGCTGCACGATCAGCCGCCGGCCACACTCGATACAGAACACGGTGGCCTTGAGGTCGATGACGGGGTGGTGCTGCGCGTCTAGCTTCAGCACGCTTACGGCGCGAGCCGAAGGCCACGATCCCTGATTCGACCAAAGGGTCCCTGACCTGGAAACTGTCCGACCGGGCACGCAGCCGTTGGCCGCAAATCCAGCGTGTCACGACCCGGTTCCGCGGCAGTCTGGCCTACGCCGATGCCGTCCTTACCGACGGTGACACCATCAATACGTGCCTCCTCTGAAATGAAGCAGAGGGTGAACGCCTGTCAAACTGTATCTATAGAGTATGATCAGTATGTGCAGATAGTGCTGTCGCAGGTGTCTCCGGTACCGCTGTATGAGCAGATCAAGGATCAGGTTCGGACAGCGGTCTTCACGGGTGCCATGGCTGCGGGTGAGACGTTGCCGTCGTTGCGGGAGCTGGCGCGCGATCTGCAAGTCAGCCTCATCACCGTGACCCGCGCATACAACGACCTCGCAGCCGAAGGCATCATCGGTACCAGGCAGGGCAAAGGCACCGTCGTGCTGCCCGTCGACCCGGCACGACTGCGCGCGCACGTCGATGCCCGGATACAACGAGGGCTCGAGGAAGCGGTTACCGCCGCGCGTCTAGGCGGTACCAGCTTTGACGCGCTCCGTCAGTCGTTGGAGAACGCATGGGGTGCCGTCGAGAACCAGAAAGAACGGGAGGGTGAGGTGTGAGCGTTGAGTATGCGATTGAGGGGCGCGGGGTGGTTCGGGAGCGTGGCCGGTTCCGGCTCGGCCCGGCGGACGTTCTCCTGCCGCGCGGGCAGGTGATGGGCCTCGTCGGGCCGAACGGGTCGGGTAAGACTACCCTTATCAAGACGATCCTCGGTATGACGAGCATTGATGCCGGAACTTTGACCGTGCTCGGCACAGATCCCGAGCGCGCGAAAGCTGCCGTGGGCGCGGTACTCGACGCCAACTACCTTGTGCCCGGGTGGACCATCGGGCAGGCGACCCGGGCGGTACGCCCGTTCTATCCGAACTGGGATCAGGACTACGCCGAGCAGCTGCTGCATCAGTTCCGGCTCGATCCGACTGCGCTGGTGAAGGAACTCTCCAGTGGAGAGGGAAGAAAGATCGCCCTGGTGCTCGCACTATCGCCGCGACCTGAGCTTGCGGTATTGGACGAGCCCACGAGCGGGCTCGATCCGCTAACGCGCGAGGAAGTCATGCAGGTACTCCGCGCGTACATGGCCGAACAGGACTGCAGCATCCTGTTCTCGACCCACATCCCTGCTGATCTTGCCGGGGTCGCCGACCAGTTGCTTGCCGTGCGTGACGGACGGGTGGCCTACGCGGGCGAGATGGACGCCCTTACCGAGGAGTTCTTCGCGGTGCGCGGTGCGAACGATGAGCTCCCGTTGATCCGTGACCGACTTATTGGGGCGCGTTCCACCCGCACGAATTTCGAGGCCGTCGTGCGCGCGACCGACTCAGGAGGTCTACCGGCTTCCGTCCTCGTGGAAGAAGCCAGTATCGATGACGTCGTCAAAGCGCTCGCCGTCCCCGTCACGGAAGGAGCAATCAAATGAGTACCGAAGTTCCCGCACTCACCCGACGCGAGTTGACCCGTCTCGTAGGTTGGCCTCGTTTCGTTGTGCTCGACCTGCGTTCACTCGCGCCATTCCTGCGAATGATCCTGGTGACGGTCGCGGTGCTGCTTGCCGTCGCGGTGATCGTGGCTCCAAACCCGCCTACATTGCAGATGATTGTCGCGCTTGGTGTCGTTATGACGGTGCCCGCGAACCTCTTCGCCGCAGACGAACAGGCTGGACTTGAAACCCTCTACCAGCTCCTCCCGATTCGCAAACGCACCCGAGTCATCGGACGCTACGCGACCGTGCTGCTCACTGTCCTGATCGCTGTTGCTCTCGGTGCTGTGGCCGCGCTCATCGACTCAACCATCACACGGGAACCCCTCGACGCGTTGGGTGCTGGCCTCGGCGTGCTGCTTGCTGCCTCGCTCATCCTCCAAGCCGTCCAACTGCCGCTGTACTTCGCACTCGGATACCAGCGTGCCCGCCTACTGAACATGGCATTGCTATTCGGCACGGCTGCCGTTGTCTACCTGACTGCGAACCACGTTCAGCTCCAAGCTGACGTAGCCGTCTCCCTACCGATTCTCCTTAGCGGCTCAGTTTGCGTCGCCGTCATCTGTTACGTGATATCGGCACTCATCTCATATCGCTGGTATCGCCGCCGCGAGTTCTGAGAGTCGCAGCGCCGTTGGTCTCGATCTCGAAGACTGACCGAGAGAGGACTGCCCACTCACGCGGCGAGCTCGGACTCTCCGACCTGGAGCGGGCTTCGCTGTAGACTCGCTCTGCGTCCCCCTCAACCACAAATCAGGGTCAGCCATGGTGGCGCTGCCTGAAGGAGAATGGCACCCGTGGATGATCAAGCTACCGCAGCAGGAACGGGCGTAGAGCATTGGCGAGGTGTGCTGCTTACCGGTGCCGGTGCCGCTGCCGGCTCGGTCGTCCTCATCGTCGTACAGATCGCCGTCTTCGCCTTGCACCCGCCGCCGGCGTCGGTGGAGGGCTTCTTCGTCCTCATGGATGAGAACCCGCTGCTCGGCTTGGTCAGCCTGGATCTGCTGCTCAGTGTGAACAATGTGCTCGTGGCCTTGGTCTATCTCGCATTGGTGATCGTGCTCTGGGATCGGGCGAGGTCGACCGCCGCAATCGCCGGGTTGCTCATGGTCCTCGGGATGGCGGCATACCTTTCCTCGAACCCGGCCGTCGACATGCTGCTGCTCTCTCAGCAGCACGCAAGTGCCGTTCCCGCCGATCGGCCAGCGCTCCTGGCAGCCGGGGAGGTGCTGTTGGCGTCGTGGCGTGGCACCGCATTCCTGACGTATTACGTCCTTAACGGCATCGCCCTGCTGCTCGTCGCCGCTGCCCTTCTGCGCACCAAGGCACTTGGTCGCGCCCTCGGCTGGTGGGCGCTCGCATCCGGGGTTTTGATGCTGGTCCCATCGACCTTTGGGTTGGTTGGACTTGTGATGTCGGTCCTGTCGTTACTGCCCTGGTGCGTCATGTGTGCGATCGCGGCCGTGCGTCTCCCGCGCGCGGGTCGCAGAGGGGTTTGAACCCTCCTAAGCGACCGGGCCATCCGCACCCCTGGATCCCGTCATGGCCCCGAGGCTATGCCGCCGGCGATCCGGTAGCCTCGGATCGAATACGGTCGCGAAGGAGCAGAGTGTGCAGGTCGTGCATGGCAACTGGTACGATGCCGGACTCGGTCTGTGGGCCGAGGACTCCGCACTCCCCGTCACCAGCCCCAGCCAGGCGCTGCGCACTGCCCGTCCCCACCCGTTCGCCGTATCCGCCGAGAGCCTGGTCGATGCGGTGCCCACCGAACCCGGGACTGCCGAACTGCTTCTGCCGTCGCTGCGCCGAACCCCGCTGGACTCGCCCGAACTGATCCGCCTGACGCCCCGGCAGGCCGCCCGGACGGTGCCGACCCTGCTGCTCTGGGCGGTGCCGGTCGTCCGTCTCGACCCGCCCGCTGCGCTGACCTGGTTGACCGACCCGGGCCCGACGGAGGCCAGACTCGGGGCGTCTATCACCCACCTTCGTGATCTCGCCCGCTTCGCCCGGGAACTCACCGAGCGCGGTCGCGTGCTGCCCGCGCTGGAGTGGGACGACGCCGGTCCGCTGGCGGTCTGGCGGCCTGTCTTGCAGG
>CALMKG010000601.1 GCA_937867175.1 uncultured Propionibacterium sp.
GCTGAGCGCAGCCACTTTGAGGCCGGCCTCGATTGTTGAGTTGGTCGGGTCATCGTTTAGACTTCCGATCACCACGCCCTTCGGAAGGTACTGTATGCTGCCCACCGCGATGCCCATGAGCCCCGACCTCAAGGGGGCACTTCATGACGCTGCGTGACTACGTGAAGATCTTTCGGCAGCGCTGGTGGGTGATCGTTGTCTGCGCGCTGGTCGGGGGCGGGGTGATGTTCGTCATCACCCCCGCCAAGGCTTCCGACCAGGCGCCGACCAGGTCATACACCGCGACCGCCACACTG
This sequence comes from uncultured Propionibacterium sp., assembly GCA_937867175.1. GTDB lineage: Bacteria > Actinomycetota > Actinomycetes > Propionibacteriales > Propionibacteriaceae > Brooklawnia. The sequence continues at coordinate 297 of CALMKG010000601.1, forward strand.
CTTGTGGGTTCCGTCGAGGGTGGCGGTGGGGCTTCCATGCCGTTGGGGCGCATTGCCCTGTACGTGACCACCGGTGAGGTCCCCGTCCGGGCCGCACAGCAGTTGGGTTTCGAGGATGATCCAGCGGTGCTGGCGCAACAGATCTCGGTCTCCCAAGATCCAGCCGCGGCAGCGCTCACCATCTCTGCGAAGAACTCGAATGCGCAGGTTGCCGCCGACCGGGCGAACGTGTTCGCGCAGACCACCGTGGACTATTTCAATGAACTTGGCAGCGGGACGACTCTCACCGTTCTTCAGGCGGCGACTCCGATCGCAGACAGTCCGGGCGGCGCCGTCATCCCACCGAACCGTGCCTTGCGGACAGGGTTGGGCGTCCTCGTCGGCCTGCTCTTGGGGCTAGGCGTGGCGATCGTTGTCGATCATCTGGATGCCCGGCTGCGCACCCGCGACGAGATTCATGAGGCGACCGACCTGCCGGTGATCGCCGAGATCCCCAAGCTGCCGCGCGCGGAACGCCAAGCACAGAGCATCGTGGTCGGCCAATCGCCACTCAGCGTCTACGCGGACGGCTACCGTGCCGCGCGATCGGCGCTGCTGCATGCCCCCACCATCCCGATCAACACCGAACCGCCGGCCCGATCGGGAACCGGCGGGACGTTCGGGTCATGGGAGGCGGACGACACCTACGGGCCAGTGACCGCAACGGACGCCGCCCCAGGTGGCAGCGTGGTCATGATCACCTCTGCGCTGGCCGGCGAGGGCAAAACCACCAGTGCAGCGAACATTGCGGCAAGCTTCGCCGAGACCGGCAAACGCGTCCTGGTCATTGATGCTGACCTGCGATCCCCGAACCTGCACGAACTCTTCGATGTTCCGCAGGGGGCTGGTGTCTCCGACTTCTTGAGCCAGCCAAAGGCGATATCCCTGTCGACCTTGGTGCGCCCCACCAGCATCGAAGGCGTCGGCATCGTCACCGCCGGGACGCAACTCGAGCATCCTGCCTCTCTCACCAGCAGGATGGAGCCTCTTATCCAGGCCGCGCGCAAGCTGGCTGACATCATCGTCGTCGACTCTTCCCCCATCCTCGGAGCTAGTGACGGATTCGACATCATTCCGCTGGTTGATAGCGTGCTGCTGGTGGTCCGCAGTGGCCGGCTGACGGCCGTCGCGGCTCAGCGGGTGGCGGAGCTGCTCAAGCGGTTCCAGGTGCCGGTGGCTGGCATCGTGATGGTGGCGGTCCCCGCGATCGCAAGCGATGGCTATGGCTATGGCTATGGCTATGGCTATGGCTATGGCGACAGCAAGAAGCGTCGAGGGAAGAAGACGAGTCAGACGGCTTCGGCGCAGGCGGCCGAGCCTGACTTGATGGCCCAGATCACGGAACCAGCCCCCGAAGCAGCCGCTAGCCAGTCACGCGGGCCGAGGAGAAATGCCCGCCGGGCCGTCGGGCAAAACCAGGACGCATAGTGCCCCTCATGTCGGCATCCCAGCGGTGGCTGATCGTCTTGGGCGTTGCCTCGGTTGGCCTGTATGTCGGCGTGTTGGCGTGGGCGTTCGAGAACCAGTCCTACAACGTCTGGGGATCGATGCTCATCGCGCCCGTGCTCGTGGCGATCAACGCGGTCCTGATTTGGCGAGTGGGCAGGCGCGAGGAAGACCGCTGGATAGTCGGGTTGATGGGCGTCGGATTCGTCCTCAAGATGCTGGGCAGTGTTGCGCGTTACTTCACGGTGTTCGTGGTCTACAGCGGCGTCGGTGACGCCACCGGCTACAACAACTATGCGGCTGTCTACTACAAACTCTGGCGACAAGGCCTGTTCTTCTTCGAGCCGAGCAGCAAGGTCGGCACCCAGAATCTCGAACTCATCACCACTGCGGTTTACACGGTCATCGGGCCCGCCCCGCTGGCAGGCTTCCTGGTCTTCGCCTGCTTTGCCTTCTGGGGCTGCTACCTGCTCTATCGGGCCTTCCGGGTGGCTCTGCCGCAGGGCCAGCACCGGTTCTACGCGGGCCTGGTCTTCTTGATGCCGTCGCTGCTCTTCTGGCCCTCCAGCATCGGCAAGGAGGCATGGCTGATGCTATGGGTGGGCGCCATGGCGCTGGGGATCGCGAAGTTCTTCCGCGCCGAGCCGCATGCGTGGCCATTGCTTCTCCTCGGCGCCGGAGGCACTGCGCTGGTGCGACCGCACATCACCGTGCTGTTGGTGGCCGGCATGTTGGTGGCTCAGATGTTCCGGCCGGTCCGAGGGCAGGCCATCGGCGCCGTGAGCAAGGCATTCGGGGTGTTGATCCTCGTCGGGGGCATGGCGATCCTGACGACCCAGTCGGCAGACTTCCTCGGCATCGATGACTTGAGCTCCCAGACGGTGATGGATCAGATTGACTGGGCCTCCGGGCAAACCCAGACCGGTGGTTCATCCTTCACCCCCGTTCCTTTGACCAACCCGTTGGGTGTTCCTGCGGCGATCATCACACTGCTCTTCCGGCCCTTCCCGTGGGAGGCAGGATCTCCCGCGTTGCTCCTGCAGAGCCTGGAGGGGCTGTTCCTGGTCTGGCTCTGCTTCCGCCAACGGTCACGCCTTCGGCAGGTGCCGCGACTGATGCGAACCAACCCGTACGTGACGTTCGCCGTGGTCTACGCACTCGCCTTCATCATCGCTTTCGCCGGTTTCGCCAACTTCGGCATCCTCGCCCGCCAGCGGACCCTGATGCTGCCGTTCTTCCTCGTCCTGCTCGCGTTGCCGAAGCCGGGCGAGTCCGCGCCACAAATGACGACGACGGCTTCCAGGGCGTCCCGAGCGATGGCCCACACCTGAGGTGGACATGCGAGAACCGATCAAGAGCGTCCTGGCCAGCCTGCAGCGGCCTGCCCGGGCCACCGGCGCGACCATCCTGATCTACCACCGCGTCGGGGGCGGCACGACCGACGAACTCGACATCGGCACCCCGGTCTTCGAACGCCACCTCGACCTGCTGGCCAGCCACAAGATCCTGTCACTGGACGCCGCCCTTGACCGGCTGGACGTGGGCGACACCAGGCCGAGCGTCGTCCTGACGTTCGACGACGGTTTCGAAGACATCTACCACAACGCGTGGCCGCTGCTTCGGGAGCGGTCAATGCCGTTCACGATTTACCTCGCGTCTGCCTACATGGGCCGGACGCTGCGCTGGGAGGGCTCGACCGCCAAGGGCTCCGCCGGGCTGGGGTTGACCTGGGAGCAGTTGACCGAGATGGTCGGCTCCGGGCTGTGCACCGTCGGAAACCACACGCACCACCATGTGCGTCCGGAGGAACTGTCAGCGGACGAACTGGACGCCTGCAACGCCGAAATCGAATCACTACTGGGTGTGCGTCCGAAGCATTTCACCTACCCCTGGGGGGTTGTGGTGCCCGCCGCCGAGCCTTGGCTGCGGGAGCGTTTCCGCAGCGCGTCGACCGCCATCCTCGGCCGCAACCAGCCGGACACCGACCGGATGCGCCTGAAGCGCGTTCCGGTGCGTCGCACTGATCCTGACAAGTTTTTCGCAGCCAAGCTGGTCGGCAATCTGCTACCCGAACGGACGTACGCCCAGTTCGTCCGCACTGCCAAGGCCTTGGGGGCCGGAGGCTAACCGGTGAGGCTGCGGTACCACCGCTGCTGTTCGGTCACTGCCCGGCGAATGTCGAAGTCCTTCGCCCGGACGCGAGCCGCTGCCGCCATCTTGGCGCGGTCGGCGTCGTCACTGGCCAGTTGCACCAGCACCTCAGCCAGCGCCTGATCATCGTGGGGTGGTGCCAGCAGACCATGTTTGCCGTGCATCACCTGTCCCGGCACCCCGCCCACCGTGGTCGCCACCACTGGCAGCCCTTCGGCGAACGCCTCCATGATCGCCACCGGCAGGCCTTCGTGGGCTGAGCCGAGGGTGAAGAAATCGGCGGCTGCCATCAGGTCTGGAATGTCGCGGCGGTAACCCAGCAACTGGAACCGATCGCCGAGACCGAGCTCGGCGTGCAGGGCCCGAATCTCGGCCTCCAGGGGGCCTTGCCCAACTGCGATGAATCGCAATCTCGGCTCACGTGCCAGCGCGGTCTTCGCGGCTCGTAGCAGGTTCGGGTAGTCCTTGTTCCGGCGAAGGTTGGCGACCGTGATCGACAGCACTGCGTCGTCGGGGACGCCCAACTCGGCCCGCACTTCGGCGCGCGGGCGGGTGTGCACCACATGCTCGGTGTCGATGCCGTGGATCAGCACTTCGCAACGCTTCCGGCGCACCCGCCACATCGTGGCCAGCACCTGCTCGGAGACCGCCCAACTGTGGGCGTCCAGCAAACCGGTGATGCCGTTGGCCAGCCGGGTCGGCAACCGGTGGCTCGTCCACTCGTTGTGTTCGGTGGCGACCCGGGCCGGGCGCTTCCGCGGGGGGAGAGTCAGCGTCAGCAACCGGGCGACGGACGCCAGCACGGGGGAGTGGGAGTGCAGCACATCGACGTCGGCGAGCAGGGACCGCAGGTCGGCCAGCCAACCCAACCGTCCGGTGTGCTGGGAACCCAGTCTGGTGGGGTGCAGGCCGAGTGCCTGGAACTCGGGGATCAAATGCGTCTTGTCGGGGCGGATGAAAGCCACTCGGTAGTCGAAGGCGTCGTGGTCGGCCACTTTGGCCGACAGCAGCAGCAGCTGTTCGGCGCCACCGGGCCCCAGCCCTTTGATCAGCCACAGCACTTTGATTCGTTCCTGCGCCGGGGACGACTGGGGCATTCGATTCTCCTGCCGTGAACTGGGTTACCCTGATTCAGGGAAAACCCCTTGATTTCGGGCAGTTTACCAACGGCGTTCCCGGGAGGCGATGTGGGACGAGTCAGTGCCGGCGATCTGGTGGTGCGGCGTGCTGAACCGGTTGACGATCCGCAGGTCATTCCGCTGCTGCGGGCTGCCCTCGGCAAGCCGGACGACCCGCACTACGAGGCCTTCCTGGACTGGAAGCACCGGCAGAACCCCTTTGGGGGGTCCCCGGCCTGGGTGGCGCTGCACGATGACCAGGTGGTGGGGTACCGCACCTTCCTGCGTTGGCGGTTCCTCGACGATGGTGGACGCCCGGTCACGGCGGTGCGGGCGGTGGACACCGCGACGCTGCCCGACTACCAGGGCCTCGGCATCTTCCGCACCCTCACGCTGCGCGGCGTTGCTGACCTGACATTGGCCGGCGACGGCATCGTCTTCAACACCCCCAACGACAAGAGCCGCCCGGGCTACCTCAAGATGGGCTGGAGCGTGGTGCGGCGGTTGCCCGTCGGGGTGCTGCCGGCCGGGCCGCGTGCCCTGCTGCGGATGGCGTCCTCGCGGGTCGCCTCGTCGATCTGGTCTGACCCGTGCGCTGTCGGTCTGGACGCGGCCGAGGCACTGGCCGACCCGAGCGTGGCGCGGGCGCTGCTCGTCCATGCCCCGGCCAAGGGGTTTCGCACCGACCGGACGCCGGAGTACTTGGCCTGGCGGACGTCGTTCGCGCCGCTGCATTACCGGCTGCTGCTCGCCAGCGAGGGCGACCCGGAGGAGGGCGGCATCATCTTCCGGCTGCGCAACCGGGGGGCGTCCACCGAGGCCGCGGTGATCGAACAACTCGTCCCCGACCGGCTGACCGGGGCCCGCCTGATCGCCCGAATGCTCAAGGCCACCGGCGCCGACTACGCCATTGGCCTGCGAACCGGGCCGTCGGCCGGGCTGGTTCCCTTGCCGGGACAGGGGCCGCAGCTGACCACGCGTCCGCTGGCCGCGTCCCCGCCGCCAGCCGCGAGTTGGACGCTCACTCTGGGCGACATCGAGCTGTTCTGAGGTGGGGCGATGCGCAAACTGAAACTGCCCGCACGCCTTCGGGCCTGGGCGGTCGGAGCGGCACGCGGAGATACCAAGCGCCCGGTCTTGCAAGCCGCACACCGGACAGTCGTCGGGGCCGAGATCGCCGCCGCCCAGGCCTGGGCGTCCCGGAACCGCGTTGAGCCGTCCGACCCCGGCAACCTCACCTTGGTGATCAAAACCTTCGAACGTCCGCAGACGCTGCGCCGGATGCTGGCCAGCGTCCGCAAGGTCTATGCCGGCCCGGTCATCATCGCCGACGACAGCCAGGTGCCGTACGCCTCCGACGACCCGTTGGTGAGCGTACTGAGGTTGCCGTTCGATTCGGGGATCGGTGCCGGACGCAACGCTCTGATCGACGCGGTCACCACCGAGTACCTGTGGATGGCCGACGACGACATGATCCTGCTGCCAGACTTCGACATCGGACGGGTGCTGTACTACCTGGCGCGCAACCCGCAGGTCGACCTGGTTGGCGGCAAGGTGGTGAACCTGCCGCAACTGCGGTCGGCCAGCTACCTGAGCAGCGACCTGTTCGCCTACGAAGCCCAGCCGATCAGGCCGCTGGGCACCATGATCGACGGCCTGCCGGTCGCCTACAAGGTGCCCAACTGGTACGTCGCCCGCGCCGAGAAGGTGCGCAGCGTCCGGTATGACGACCGGCTGAAACGTGTCGACCATAAGGACTTCTTCAGCTCCGCCTACGGCCGGTTGCTGTGCGTGCTGGATGCCAAGATGGTCTGCCTGCACGCCCATTCGTACTTCGACCCGCACTACCTGTCGTTTCGGCAGGACACCGCCGCTGACTTCGCCTACCTCGCCCAGAAGTGGGGGAGCCGGGGTATTGCGGTGGCGCATGCCGAGCAGAAGCTGGACGCCCAGCAGTGCCGCGTCCTACACCACGCTGCAGTGCAAGTAGTCGCCCGGGATCTCGGCGTCGAGATCGTCCATGACGGCGAGCTGGGCAGCCCGGTCTTGATCCTGGTCGCCTCCGCTGAGCGGGAGCGCCTGGTCGAAGGCCTGTTGGCGCTTGGCTGGCGGCGCGCCAGTGACCGGCTCACCAGCCGGTTGTGGGGGGATGCCGAGGTGCGATCCGTCGCTGACTTCGATCAACACCGGGCCGCTGCAGCCCCCGCATCCTTCGCCTCAGTGCCTGGATTGGCCACCCAGCCGCACGCCTGGCCGCAGCCGGTCGAACGAGCCGACCTGCCCGCGAACCGACGCGACTGGATCCGGTGGAGTGATCGGGCCGGGTGGTTGGACGCTGGGGAGGTGATCATCGCCGCCGCCCTGCCTGTTGGGCCGTACTTCACGCTGACCACCCCGGGAGATCTGATCTGGGAGGTCGTGGGAGCCGACGGCGGCGAGACCGACTCGATTATCGCTGCGGTGCTGGACGTGTTCGACGAGGTACCTGATGGCGCCCAAGCGCAGATCGGCGACTACCTCGACCTGCTGATTTCACGCGGGCTGCTGGAGCGGGTGTAGCTCAGG
>CALMKG010000602.1 GCA_937867175.1 uncultured Propionibacterium sp.
GCTGGAAGTGGCGCATCGCGGCCTGAAGCTCGGTCACCTTCATCCGGCCCGGAAGGTCCTGCTCCTCGCTGCGCGACTGCAGGTACCAACCGACGAAGGGCATGATCTCCTTCAGCTGTTCGCGGTGCTTCTTCACCGACTCAGGATGCTTGTTCGCCTCGCGCGCCAGCAGCAGGTCGACGTAGTGGTCGTACAGGTCCGTGCGTTGCGTCGGCGTCGCCGCCCCGCGCTCATGGATGAGCTCTAGCAGGATGGTCAGCTGCATTGGGTTCCCGGCGAGCTCGGCGATGTACGGCTCCTGGCTCTTGGCCTTGAAGCTCTTCCGCAGCTCGCGACCGTCCTTGCCCCGGATGTCGCGAACTGCGCACCACTTGCGCAGGTACTCGGCGCGCTGGTCCTCGGTGAGCTCGTTCAGTGAGATGACCTCGAACAGGTCAGCGGCAGGCTCGGGAAGCTCGTTGTTGCTCGGCCGGGTCGTCACAACGACCTGCACCGGCGTGGGGTAGCCGCGGGCCCGGCGCGTGAACTTGTCGATGGCGTCCACGACCTTTTCACGCATCTTCGGGCTTCCGACCTCGTCGAGACCGTCGAGGACCACCACGCTTGGCAACCGTCTGAACAGCTCCTGGACGCCGTCGGCATCGACCCGAATCCCGCCCGACGCGTAGGTCATCAGCTCGCCGAGAAAGCACTCAAGAGTCGCATTGGCCGCCGGCCTGGCCTTGGGACGCTTCGTCCGCTGCGCCGTCGCTTGGCTCGATCCGGACGCGTCGGAGGTGGCGGGATCGAATACGTCGAAGCCTTGACGCCAGCGGGTGTATTCGCTCAGGTCTGCCCGCAACGGGAACCGCGGCAGAGCCGGCGTCGGCAGCTTCACGGACTTCAGCTCGGCCGGAACAAACGCCGCCCGATGGGCCTGGGAGACGTACTGGCTCAGCGTCGACTTTCCCTGGCCCGGTGCGCCACGCACGAGCGTTGCCGGCGCCTTCGTCGCCAGCAGGTAAGCCGCCGCGCCGCCAACGTGTTTCGCCGCGGGCACAGGCTCGGCAGTGACGCCACGCGCCCCCGCGGGCAACACCGCCGGCACCTCAACCTTTCGCAGATGCTCGCCGTTGATGTCGATGAACAGGTCGGCGACCCGCTCCCGGTCGACGTCGACCTGGCTGAACTTCACCAGCTCGTCGTCGTCCCACTGGGTTGCCGCCACGTTGCGGACCAGGTCCCGTAGCCCTTGGTCGCGTGAAGTTCCGAAGTGCTCGGTGATCAAGTAACGGACGAGGTCCCAGCCGGCGAGCACGTCGGCGTACGCCCATTTCACTTCATCCGGCGTGGAGTCGAGGAACCCGTCCAGGCCCTCGCGCCAGATGCACGCCATCGACTCGAAGCCATACTCCTTCTCGTACAGCTTGAACTTGTCGTCGAGCCGGTCGAACGTCCCCGTTCCGGGTTTCCCGGTGCTCTGCACGTTCGTCACCAGCACGTACCGGCGTACGCCCTCGCGCGCAAGGCGGCGAAGGTTCGCTTCCTCGCCGCGCACAACACCGGCCAGCCACGACACCGCGTCCTTGTGCTGGCCCGTCGACGACCACTTCACCTGGACCACCAGCGTCTTGCCGTCGACCTCGGAAATGCCGTCCCGGCCGCCGTCAGACTGTCCAAGCGGAAGCGGTCGATACCCCGGGAACGCGTGAGGCATCACCGCGTTCACCAACAACTGGAAGTCATTCGGCGTCAGGCGCTCGTACAGGTACTTCTGTCCACTCGCCGGCACAGGTAACCCTCCTCCTGACTGGGAGCCACATCCTCACATCTGGGACCGACATCGTGGCGCGCATCGCCCGCGTCTGGCAGCGCTCTCGGCCCCGCCCGTACGTCCAGTTCCCCTCTAACGATCCGCAATCGAGACCGCTCGAACCCGGTCACTCGGCCGACTGCCGACAAGCCGCTCAGCCGAGCAATTCAGTGTTGAAAGAACCATCAGTCCCGTTCGGAAAAGTTCGCTGCATCTCGACAGTCGTCGTTGTGGAGACGCCGTGAAGATTGACGACGCTTCGGCGGGACACTTTGGCGAGATGGGCCCTCGACGGGCTCGCCGTCAAGATCGGTGATGACGCGCCTCGCTGCTACGGCGGGCCGTCCACATGGGACGCCGTCACCGGTACAACACACCGGGCGGGTCTTGCGGGACGCTCCTTTGCCGTCCGGCGGGCTGACCAGCGGCTGTCGCGCAGGAGGTTCCCCCTACGGTCCCCAGCAAGCCTCACATCGACCTGAACCGCCCCGGCGAGTCCGGAGATTCTGGCGTGTCCCAGGGTTGGTTCACACGGAATCGACGGTCTGCGACGGCCGCGCCGGCCACGAAGGAGGAGCGTGCGGTTGGGGTGTGATGGGATGAAACGGCTCGAGAGAAGGGAGGACGGGATGGCCAATCCGGTGGCCTTGATGTTGGCCGATCTCCGGGAGAAGTACGAGGCGGTGCCCTCCTCCAGGGCCTTCGACCGCCTCTACGACGATCCCGAGTGGGGTCACATGTTCGCAGTCCTCCACAAGCGGCTGAACGAGCACTTCACCGACATAAACGGCAGAGCCGAGACCACCCGCCACTACTGGGCCGACAACAGCAGGGACCTCCTCTCTCTCATTCAGGAGATCGAGGCCGACCTCCACACCCTGAGGCGGGCAGGCGTGGAGGTCGAGCTGGCCGACTCCTACCAGGACGAGCTGGAGCGCTGTCGGCCGTGGCTGTCACCAAGCGGGGGCAGTGCCGTGCCGGAGGACTTCGAGCCCATCGAGGTCATCGCCTACGAGCCCGTGCTCACCCACGCGGCCAGGAGTGTGAAGTTGGAGAAGCACCAGGAGGTCATCGAGCTGAAGATGGTGGGCAGCGGGTCCTACGCCCACGTGTACTCCTACGTGGACCCCGACTACGGCATCAAGTTCGCTGTCAAGCGAGCGAAGAAGGACCTCGACGAGCGAGACCTCGGACGTTTCAAGCAGGAGTTTGAGGTCCTCAACAAGCTGAGCTTCCCCTACGTAGTGGAGGTGTACCGCTACGACGAGGCCCGCAATGAGTACCGCATGGAGTACTGCGACACCACGCTGCGGGACTACATCGCGAAGAAGAACGCCACGATCTCCTTCGCCGCACGGAAGCGAATCGCGCTCCAGTTCCTTTACGGCATCAACTACCTGCACCACCAGAAGCTGCTCCATCGCGACATCAGCCTGCAGAACATTTTGCTGAAGGTCTTCGGCTCTGGCGCGGTGTTGGTCAAGCTCTCGGACTTCGGCCTGGTGAAGGATCAGGCGAGCGAGTTCACGCGGACCCAGACAGAGATGAAGGGAACGGTCCGCGACCCCATGCTCGGCAGCTTCAAGGACTACGCGGTCGTCAACGAGATGTACGCAATCGGGCACGTCCTCGCCTACATCTTCAAGGGCCGGGAGTCCCTCCCGCCGTCCACTGACGAGGTGGGGCGCATCATCCACAAGTGCGCCGTCAATGACCTCGACCAGCGCTACCGGGCTGTCACTGAACTCATCGCGGAGGTGGAGAGGCTGGAGGCACCGCCGGTTCAGGCGACCGCGTAGGACCATTCGGGACGGCGAGCGTCGAGCTTGGGCGTCGCGGCTCTGTCGGTGGCGCCAACTACCTTCGAAGCCGAGGGCAGGGCCAGGCCTGCTCGCCGGGCGGAGGGCCACGATGTTCGATCACGACCGAGACTTTCCACGGGCCTACACAGTGCCCGGGATTCCACACAAGGCCGCCAGCACGTTGGGTGTGAAGTGGGCGCTGGAGCAGGCCGAGGCGCTCGGCTCGGCGGTGTCGCTGTACGCGCCGGGCAAGCAGAACCTCCAGCACGTGGCTCAGGACCATCCGGCTGTGCACGCCCTCATTCAGCGCGGTGTCCGCGTCACGACGTGGAGGGACTTCGGTCCGGGCAGCGGCGTGGTCGTCGCCCTCTGGCCGGACGAGAAGCACCTCCTCGAGGCCGATGAGAGCGGCTCGACGCGGGCGCTGGTGGCGGTCACGTGGAGTCCGAGGCAGACGTTGGAATGGGCGCAGGCCAAAGGCGCGGAGCCCCTTGGTGGTCCCCGCCCCGACATCAGTCCGACGCCGCCCCTCGATCCCGTGGTGGCCGCGGCGGTCGATGGGCTCGGCATCCTCGTTGGGCAGCACAAGACAGCCGATCAGCGCTACCGGGCGGCCATCGCGAAGGGCCTCACCATCCTGCGCGATGCCGGCTATGCCCTCGACCCGAGCGCCTTGCACACCCATGCCATCGGGCACGGCTGGCGGGCCAGCAATGCCGAGAAGCTTCGGGAGGTCGCCACCCGCATCAACGAGGGCCGAGTTATCCAGGGCATGAAGTCGGCACCCCTCAGCGATGACGTCCTGGCTCACTGGCGTGAGCGTGCGGCTCGGGGTGCATCGGCGGACGAAGAGTGACCCATGCCGGACCCCACCGTGATTGAGGGAACCTCCGACCAGCCAGTTGACCCGGGCACCGGACGAACCTTCGGGGAGGTCGTGCCGACTCGCAGCCGGGCCGACTCCAAGCTCGAAGCCCAGGTGCGAGCCTTCCTCGCCGAAGCGGGGTATCCAGTCCCACCGCGCCGCGTGGGCGTGCTCTGCCACCACACTGACCCGAAGTGGCCGTTCCTCACGCTCACGCCGGACGTTGTGCTTGCTGACTTGCGCCTCGCCATCGAAGTCGACCCATGCGGCCCGGCCCCCTCACACCGGGGGTCCAGCCACCGCGGAGGCGAGGGCAAAGACCTCCTCCGTAACGAGTTGCTCGCCGCGGTCGGGTGGACCGTTCTCCGTCTGCGGCTCGATGCGAGGAAGGGCGACCACATCGGCGACCGGACGATTACCCAACGAGTCGTCGGGCTCGATCTCCATGTCTGCCAACACCTGCAGCGACACGCCGAGCACCGATCGGGCTAGTGCTTCCAGCGCAGCCAGCACCTCGACGCGTTGAACCCGAGTTCCGCTGATCCGATGGGGAAGGGCAGCCGTAATCGCGGTGAGTACCTCTACGGCCTCACCGGCAGAAACTTCCCTTATCCCCTCCATACTCGAAAGTGTATTCGAACCC
>CALMKG010000603.1 GCA_937867175.1 uncultured Propionibacterium sp.
GCAGCATGTCTGCGCGGTGTGCGGTGGTGAGCGCCAGCACCAGGTCGGACGCACGCAGGTGCCCGGGTTCGACCTGTCGTGCCGCGAAGTCGTCTGCCCGAACACCCACGGAGTTGAGCAGGTCGGCCATCTGTTCGTCGATCGGGTGGCCGTCGAGCGCCCACGTGCCCGCGCTGTGGACGTTCACGCCCGGGCCGAGCCCAGAGGCGAGCAGGCGTTCGGCGGCCGGCGACCGGCAGATGTTGCCGGTGCAGACCGTCAAGATGGTGAAGGACGCCGGTCCTGGCATGAGGTTCAGCTGATCGGTTCGATTGCCCTGGCCGGAGCAGCGGCCGAGGTGGCAGGGTCGTGCCGGGGCGGCCCGGCGAAGGTGGGCAGCGGCTGGGCCGGCGCCGACGCCTTGGCGTCTCCTGACCCGTAGTACTCGTAGGCGTAGCGGTAGCCGTAGCGGTCGCTGTCGGAGGGTTGCGCCATGTTGAGTACGACGCCGAGGATTCGGGCGTCCACCTGCTCAAGGCTGGCGATGGCGGCTGCCAGTTCGGGACGCCGCACCACTCGGGCGCCGGCGATCAGCAGCGTGCCCGAGGCGAGGCCAGACAGCACTGCGGCGTCGGTGACGGGCAGCAGCGGGGGAGCGTCGATGATGACGGAGTCGTAGCTTGCCATGGCTTGGTCGATCAACTGCTGCATGGCGTCGAAGCCCAGCAGTTCGGCGGGGTTCGGGGGGACGGGGCCTGCGGTCAGGACGTCCATGCGGGTAGAGCCGTACGGCTGCACCACGTCTTCGAGGCGCGCTTCACCGATCAGCACGGTGGTCAGACCCACGGAGCCTTCGAGTTGCAGGTAGTTGGCCACCTTGGGACGCCGCAGGTCGGCATCGATCACCAGGACGCGTTCACCGGCGGTGGCCAGGGTGGAGGCGATGTTGATGGCGCTGGTGGTCTTGCCTTCGCCCGAGATGGACGAGGTGATCACGATGGAGCGCTTGCCCTCGTCGAGGCCGAGGAATTGCAGGTTGGTGCGTAGCCGACGGTAGGCCTCGGCGCGCGGCGAGTGCGGATCGACCTGCAACACCAGCGGGTGGATCGCCGCGTCGGAGTCGAACGCGATGGTGCCCAGTACGGGCCGGTCGGTGACTCGTTCGATGTCTTTGTCGGTGCGGACGTGCACGTTCATCGTGTCGCGCAGGATCGCCTGTCCGGCGCCGAGCAGCAGCCCGAGCAGGACGCCGAGAGCGAGGTTCTGGGCAACCTTGGGTGAGGTCGGTGATGTCGGGGTGGTGGCCGGTTTCACGACGGTGGCGACGACGGGTTCGGCGCCGTCGGGGCCGGGTGGGGAGAGTTGCGCGACGACCACGATGAGCCGGTCGCTGACCGCGGACGCGATGGCGGCGGCTTCGGCGGGGTCACCGCGAACCACCGACAGGTCGATGGTCGCGGTGTTGGTCGGGATGGTCGCGGTGATGCTGCCAGCCAGCTGCTCCGGCGTGGTGTCGAGGCTGAGCTGGTCGATGACCGGCTGCAGGACGATCGGCGTCTTGGCCACTTTCGCGAACGATTGCGCCTGGTTCTCGACGTAGCTCGAGCCGGCGTTCAGTTCGCCGGCGGTGCTGGCGTTCCTGATCGACAGGAAGATCGTGGAATTGGACGTGTAGGCGGGCTTGCTGACGAGGGAGAACAGCGCTGCCAGCAGCAGTGTGGCCAAGGTGACCGCGGCCACACTGCGCCAATACTTCCGCAGTATCCGCAGGTAATCGGCAAGTTCCATACGAAAAGACCTTCTCTGAGGGGGCGTCTCACTAGGCGAATCGGGGGTGGACACAAAGCGAGCCCGCAGTCATCTTACGAAGCCAAGGCTCTGTCTGCGAAATCCGCGGCGGCAACTGCGGGTTGGTCGGTCGGCGAGGTCAGCGGGACGCGAGGCAGCCAGCTCGATCCAGCCCCCGACTGTTTGCTCCGACACTGTTCACGGTGCATCTTGATGATGGTGCCGCGGTGCATCATGATGTAAGCATGCGCACTACCATGACTTTGGACGATGACGTCGTTGATCTGATCGAAGAGGCCACTCGTCGCGAGCGACGCTCCATGAAGGAAGTGGTCAACGACGCCTTGCGACGGGCACTGCGCGCCGAGCAGACACGGCCGTACCGGGTTGACGTCCACTTTTCGCAGCTTCGTCCCGGAATCGATACCGAGCGGCTCAACGAGTTGGCCGACGACGAGGACGACAGCGAGACCATCGCCCGGGTCATCGCATGATCATTCCCGATCTCAACCTCGTGCTGTACGCCACCGTCTCGTCCTTCCGGCACCATCAGCGGGCGCGTGACTGGTGGGAGCAGACCTTGTCCGGGACTGAGGGAGTCGGGCTCGTCACGCCGGTGATCTGGGGCTTTGTGTGCCTGACAACGGGACGCAAGTTGCTCGAGACCCCCATGACGATCGATCAGGCCGCAGCGCATGTGGAGTCGTGGCTTGGCCAGCCGAACGTGCAATTCCTGCCAGACAGTGTTGCCACCCTCGCCCGCACGCTCGACCTGCTGAAGGCCACTGGAGCGGCGGGAAACCTCACCACAGACGCCCGGATCGCCAGCCACGCCCTTGCCCGGGATGCCGTCGTCGCCACGAACGACACTGACTTCTTGCGATTCCCGGGGGTGCGCACCCACAACCCGCTGGTGTGATCAGCGCGTCTCCGAGCGTCGACGACGGCACCGGCAGCTCAAACGCCCAGCTGAAGACGCTCTCGCCCGAGGAGACGGGTAGGTACATCCCGGTGTCGAGCAGATCGTCGACGACCTGCACCGCCCGGCCGCGGTCAAGATCGAAGATGGTCTTGTAGGCCTCGATCACAATCCAGAGGGTGTCAATGCTGGGGACGTTGAGGTGTCAATCACCCACCGCCGACGATCAGTCATCGTGGCCGGCAAATGAGCGGCG
>CALMKG010000604.1 GCA_937867175.1 uncultured Propionibacterium sp.
CCACTGGCTCAGCTGGACACCCCCACCAACCCACCGTCAACTGTGTAGAGCCAGATAACTGCCGCCAATCTCACAGTCGGCAAGGCAATTCCGAGCGCGAAGCAGGTTGCCACGACCGTACCCTTGATCGCGAAGGTCATCAACGCGGCACTCGCGCGCGTGCCTGCGGCGAGCGGGACATCGGGAGGGGTCGCCTCGGCGCCGGGGAAGGTCAGCGCGCTCGCCATCTTCGCCCACGGCACACCGCAATGGTGCAGCCTCTCGATCACCAAGAGCAACGCGCCCACCATTTTCAAGACCATTGCGCCGTATCTTGCCCAGAATGTGAAGGTCATTCTCTACACGTGCAGTTCCGGACGCTCGCCCGACGAAGCGGAGGACGACTGGTTCTCGGGCACAATGAGGTCCGGCGGCAAGGGATCGCTCGCGTCGACCGTCCGAGACGTGCTCGCAGCCGAGAAGATCGAGGGCGGTTCGGCGTGGGGACACGCGACCGTAGGCCATGTCTCGCGCAACTACGCACTGCGTGAGTTCGCCGTTTCGGCGGGGAAAGGTGCCGCGGGCGAAAGCTACGTAACGAAGTATGTGTTTACCAAAACAGATCGGAAGAAGGCGATCGCATCACTTCTGACCGAGATCACGACTATGGGGTACACAATCGCGAACGACGATCCCAAACTCATTACGGTTGCTACCGCGGAAATCGAGAGGGCTTTCTACGCAGCTTACGCCGGGGCCAACAAGGACCTTGCTGGCGAGAACGTGGCCGAAGAGGCTCCCATGTATGCCTACTTGACTGCGGCTCGCGTCGAGGAGTATTGGGCAAAGACGTGGTGGCCGAAGAACAAGGCGAAGACAGTGACAGCGGTCATCAAACGAATGAAGCTGAGGAAGTCGTGACGAGGCCGCCCGCAAATACCCCAGTTCAAGGAGGACGAGAAATCAGAGCGTGACGCCCCCTGCAGGGGTCATCAGAAATCCCTCTGCTGGCAGGCCAACAGGAACCGCCGCACCGCAGGCGTCCAGTCTGCGTCCGTGCGGCCGTCGGCGGTGAGGCGTCCGAACACATCCCGGATGGATGCCCGAATCCGGTCATCCGTGCCTTCGGCGAGCAGCGGAGCGTCCACGAAGAGCCGGTCGATGAAGGCGTCCACCTCGGACGCGGTGACCGCGTCCGGCGTGATGCGCGACATCGCATAGAGGGCCGCCGGTATGCAGTTGACGCTGTGCTGCTTGATGTAGAGGACGGTCTCGGTGATCTCGACCGCGCCGCCGAACAGTTCGCGGTCGAGGTCGGCTGCTTCGTCAGCGGTGACGCCAAGTTCCGCGAACGCACGCCGGTAGAAGGTGTAGGCGAGCACCACGATCATCACGTGCAGGCTGGGAACGCACAGGTAGTGCGGGTCGAACAACCGGATCACCAGGAATCGCCCCTTGTAGTAGCGGGGACGCCGGGTGGTGGACAGTCGGAATCGGTAGACGTCGGCAGCCTCGCGGTAGCACCGGTCGATCAGTCGCAGGAACGCGACGGCGTACCGCCGCTGCGCGTCGTCACCGAACCGCCGTCCGATGTAACCGAGCGGACGGATCCAGTAGGCCACGAAGTCGAGGTAGGCCCCGACCTTGTCGGGTGCGAAGGGCACCTCGTCATCAAGCGGGTGGTCAACGTCGACGATAGGCACCTTCTTGAACCCCCACTTGACCGCAAACTGCAACCAGAAGAAGTCCTCCAGGACGGTACCAAGGTAGCCGCGCACGGCCTGGAAGCTGTCGCGATGTCGCAAGGCCTGGGCCACCACCCGGGGGACGCAGACGCCACGCGTGGTGTGGGCGCCCGACTTCGCCGCACCGCCAGTAGTCGTCACCCGCCCAGACTATCGGCGGACGAACCATGGGCAACCGTCCGGCGGCGAGCCCAGGCGCCCGTTCCTCATGCTTGTTCGGCAGACTGGTCTGCGACATCACACGAAAGGAATCGCGCATGAAGCCGATCTCGGTCATCCCCTGTCTGGATATGAAGGACGGACGCGTCGTGAAGGGGGTCAACTTCGTCGGCCTCCGGGACGCCGGGGACCCCGTCGAGAACGCCCGTTTCTACGACGCCGAGGGCGCGGACGAACTCGCGATGCTGGACATCGCTGCAACGTTGGAAGGTCGCGCCAACCGGGTCGAGTGGGCAAGGAGCGTGGCCGCGGTGATCGACATCCCACTGACGGTGGGCGGCGGTATCTCGTCGCTTGACGACATGCGCGACTTGTTCAAGGTGGGCGTCGCGAAGGTATCGATGAACAGCGCGGCGGTGAAGGATCCCGGGTTGGTGCGTGAGGCGGCTGTCGCGTTCGGGAGTGACCGCGTCGTGGTGGCCATCGACGGACGCCGCAACGCGGCGATGCCGTCAGGATTCGAGGTCGTGGTGAGCGGCGGCAACAAGGGCACCGGACTCGATTGCGTCGAGTGGGCCGCCCGCTGCGAGGAGCTCGGCGCGGGTTCGTTGCTGCCGACGAGCATGGACGGCGACGGCACCCTGGCTGGCTACGACATCGCGTTCACCAAAGCCATCGCCGATGCGGTGACGATTCCGGTAATCGCCTCCGGGGGCGCGGGCACACTGGACCACTTCTCCGACGTGGTCGAGCAGGCCGGGGCGTCCGCAGTGCTCGCGGCCTCCGTCTTCCACTTCCGGACGCTGAGCATCGCGCAGGTGAAGGAGCATCTGGCCAGCAGGGGGATCCGGGTCAACCGCTGACCCGCGGGTCGCGTCGACCAAGTCGGGCGAAGCGGCCAACCAAGGCGACGTCATCATTCGCGTCCCGCAGCGGTGCCCTACTCGGTGACGGTGTCGCGTGCACTGGGAGAAGCTGCTGCCAACGGCTCAACTGTTCCAGCGCAGCACCGCCGGCGAC
>CALMKG010000605.1 GCA_937867175.1 uncultured Propionibacterium sp.
ATTCTGCTGCCGCTGCTTCTCGGAGGCCCCCGGCTCGCCTACCGCTGGACGAAAGACCGTCGGCTGTACGCAGGGTCGGGTAAGCGGGCGCTGATTGTTGGGGCCGGGCGTGCCGGCGAGCTGCTGGTGCGCGACCTTCTGCGCGACCCGCGCTGGGGATACGAGCCGGTCGGCTTCGTGGACGACGAGGCGCGCAGGTTCGGCCGCGAGGTCCACGGCGTGCGGGTCCTCGGGACGACCGAGCAGCTGCCAGCGCTGGCCCAGCAGTACGCCATCGAGATGATCCTGATTGCGATACCTTCGGCTGGTCGCCGGACGATGCAACGAATCGTGACTCAGTGCGAGCAGACGGGTGTGCCGTTCCGGACGCTGCCGAGGCTGCACGATGCCCCTTCGGCTCACCTGTCGGCGCAGGACCTGCGCGAGGTTTCCATCGAAGACTTGCTGGGCCGGGAGTCCGTCACACTCGACTGGTGGGCAATCACTCAGGGTCTCTCCGACAAGGTCGTGCTGATCACTGGCGGTGGCGGCTCCATTGGCTCCGAGCTTTGCCGGCAGGTCGGCCGGCTCGGACCCAAGGCGCTGGTGGTCTTCGAGAATAGTGAGTTCAACCTCTTCAGGGTCGAGCAGGAGTTCCGCGGGTCATTTCCAAACGTCACGCTGCGAGCGCGACTCGGTGACATCTGCGACGTGACTGCCGTGAGTTTTGCGTTCTCGGACGTTCAACCCGACATTGTCTTCCACGCCGCCGCCTACAAGCACGTGCCCATGCTCCAGGACCAGACCCGCGAGGCGGTTCGCAACAACGTTCTCGGCACGCGCAATGTCGCCCAGACGGCCGTGGCCTTCGGCTGCGAGGCCTTCGTGCTGATCTCCACGGACAAGGCGGTTAACCCGACGAACGTGATGGGGGCGACCAAGCGGGTCGCGGAGATGGTCTGCCAGAACCTGAACGGGCAGGGGCGCACGCGTTTCATCACGGTGCGCTTCGGCAACGTGCTCGACTCCGCCGGCAGCGTGGTGCCCACCTTCCGGGAGCAGATCGCCGCAGGCGGTCCGGTGACGGTGACGCACCCGGACATCACGCGCTACTTCATGACCATCCCGGAGGCCTCGCAGTTGATCCTGCAGGCGGCGGTGGCCGGGAAGGGCGGTGAGATCTTCGTTCTCGACATGGGTGAGCCGGTCCGGATCCGGGACCTGGCCGAGCAGATGATCCGGCTCTCCGGCAAGCGGCCGGGCGTCGACGTGCCGATCGTCTTTACGGGTCTGCGTCCGGGGGAGAAGCTCTACGAGGAGCTCTTCCACGAGGAGGAGCAGCCGGTGCCGACTGCTCACGAGAAGCTGCGCCTGGCCCACGTCCGGGAGGTGGATCAGGAAACGTTGGCCCGGTCGCTCGAGGAGATGGAGGCGGCCTGTGCCGCCTACGACGAGCAGCGCCTCGTCCACCTGCTGAAGGTTCTGGTGCCGGAGTTCGGGGAGGCGAGGAAGGCCGGCGCCGAGGCGGCGTCAAGCAACGTGGTCGCGCTGGAACGGGCCAAGCGCTGAGGCGAAGTGGGGACCCATCGCGGGATGACTGCACACGAGTCGCTGCAACGCGAGGCCGAGGTCGAGGGCTCGTCCAACCGCTCCTTCGGCTGGGTATTCACGGTCGTCTTTGTGATTCTCGCCTTCCTACCGGTCCTCAGCGGCAGCGGCAGCGGCGTGCGTTACTGGGCGTTGGCGGCGAGCGCTGCGATGGCCGTCGTGACCCTGGCGCGACCCTCCCTGCTCGAGGTCCCGAACCGCCTGTGGACACGCTTCGGGCTCCGGCTCGGGCGGATCGTGAGCCCGGTGATGGCGGCAGTGGTCTTCTACGGCGTCGTGACCCCGATCGGGCTCGTCATGCGCCTCGCGGGCAAGGACCCCCTGCGCCTGCGATGCGACCCCGCCGCGACCACTTACTGGATCGTGCGCGACCCGCCGGGGCCTCCCCCCCAGTCCATGTCCGACCAGTTCTAGGACGATTGCGATGTCCTTCCTCCGTGAGCTGTGGCGCTTCATGCGGGTGCGCAAGAAGTACTGGCTGCTCCCGATCCTGCTGGTGCTGGCCCTGCTGGGAGCGCTCATCGTGCTGACCCAGGGGACGGCGGTGGCGCCTTTCATCTACACGCTCTTCTGATTCCCCCAGGTCCAGGAGGTCTTGGCGTGCAGGTGCTCGGTATCTCGGCCTTCTACCACGACAGCGCGGCCGTGCTGGTGCGCGACGGCGCGGTCGTGGCCGCAGCCCAGGAGGAGCGCTTCACCCGCAAGAAGCACGACTCGCGCTTTCCGCGCCACGCGGTCGAGTTCTGTCTCGCGCACGCCGGGACGACGCTCGATGCGGTCGACTACGTCGCCTTCTACGACAAGCCGTTTCTCAAGTTCGAGCGGCTTCTAGAGACCTACCTCGCCTTCGCACCCCGGGGGTTCTCCTCGTTCCGTGTGGCGATCCCGGTGTGGCTTCGGGAGAAGCTGTTCCTGAAGGACCTGCTGCGACGGGAGCTCAAGCGCTGGGCGCTGCGCTACCCCTGGGAAGAGCGTCTGCTCTTCGGCGAGCACCACCTGAGCCACGCGGCGAGCGCCTTCTACCCCTCGCCGTTCGAGAAGGCGGCGATCCTCACCCTGGACGGGGTCGGCGAGTGGACCACCA
>CALMKG010000606.1 GCA_937867175.1 uncultured Propionibacterium sp.
ATCGGAGTGACCGGGCAGGCCAACGGCGGCTGGGTGCCGGTCAACTACAACGGACGCGCCGGGTACGTGTATGCGGCGTATCTCTCGTTCGACTCGACGACGACCACGCCTCCCGTTTCGACGCCCACCGAGGAACCCAGCGACGGATCAACCGAGGAACCCAGCGACGGATCTACCGCGACCGGCTCGGGCACTGCGAAGACCGCGCTCAACGTGCGCAGCGGCCCCAGCACCAACGACCGCGTCCTGCACGTCTTGGCGGCAGGCGAACGAATCGACGTGCGCGGAGAGGTCCAAGACGGCTGGGTGCCTGTCATCTGGAACGGGCAGGACGCGTGGGTGGCGTCCCAATACTTGACGCTGAGCGACCAGACGACATCACAGACCCAGCCCTCAACCGACCAAGAGACCTCAACTGAACGCTCGACCGCCTACACCACCAGCGCACTCAACCTGCGTACCGGGCCGGGGACGAGCCACCAAGTGGTGCGCGTGCTGCCGATCAACACTGCGGTCTCGCTCACCGGCGTCACCCAGGACGGGTTCAGCCAGGTCGCCGACGGTGACCAGTTGTACTGGGTCTCGACCACGTACCTGACGAGCGAAGTCACCACGACCACGAAGGCCTTCACCACTACCGCAGTGAACCTACGCACCGGCCCCTCGACCGACTACAGCGTCGTCAGAGTGCTGTCGGTCAACACGGAGGTTTCGCTAACCGGCGTCACCCAAAACGGGTTCAGCCAAGTCAACGACAACGGTGAGCTGCGCTGGGTCTCGACCACCTATCTGTCGGACAGTCGGGTCTCCAGCGGTCAGGGGTCGGTGCAGGGCCCCATCGCCCCCGTCCCGGATGGCAGCACCTCGCTCAACACCGGTGGCTCCTCCGGCCTGGATCAGCTGCGGCCCTCATCCAAGCAGATCGTCGCCACCATCCGACTGAACTTCCCGCAGATCACCACGATGTATGGCGTTCGTGCCGACTCCCTGCCCGACCATCCAAGCGGACGCGCGGTCGACATCATGATGCCCAACGGCGCCAACGACCAGGCGCTAGGCGACGAGGTGGCCGCATTCCTGCAAGCCAACGCGAACTCCCTGAACATCGAGTACCTGATTTGGCGTCAGCGCATCTGGATCAACGGGCAAAGCGGCTGGACCTGGATGGCCGATCGTGGCGGCATCACCGCCAACCACTATGACCACGTTCACGTGACGGTCTATTCCTGATCTGGGCAGTTCCAATGACACGTCCGCGTCATCCGTTCCTCCGAGCAACTGCCTGTGGTGAGGTCTGAACCATGGTGGCTCGGGATGTGGCCGTGATCGTGCGACATTCCTTCTGGCTGGCGGCAACCCGCCGATAGAGTCGGAACCTGTAGACGACGAGAAGCTCTTAGGATGGACCCCTTGACTCCTGATCTGAACGACTCCCGGACGCTCCGCCTGGTGTGGCCGCAGTGGCAGGGCGCTGGCCGAGGCAACGTTGCCGAGCTCCTGCCCGAGGTACCGCTGGCTCAGGCGCGACGCGGCTACGCCGTCGGCGCGAGAGTGCTGCAGGCGATCCTTCCCGAGCACGTCGGTCCCACCGAGATCGTGCCGGTTGACATGTCCGATCCCGACGAAGGCTCGACGAACGGGGTCGAGTCTCGAGCCACTGTCTTGGACTCGCTGACCGCAGCACAGCAGGCGCTGACCCGACATGAGTTCGACCGGATACTGACCCTGGGCGGAGAGTGCTCGGTCAGCGTTGCCCCGTTCGCGGCACTGGCCGACAAGTACCGCGAGGACCTAGCCGTGATCTGGGTCGACTCCCACCCAGACGTGGGCACGCCGTCCAGCGACTATGACGGTTACCACGCGATGGCCCTCTCGGTCCTGCTCGGACACGGTGACCAACAGATCATCGACACACTGCCCGCCACCCTTTCTGCGGAGAGGGTCGCGTTGGCCGGGCTGCACGCCTGGACCGAGGACGATCACCCGAACATCGCAGACTGGGGCCTGACCACATTCACACCTGACGACCTCCGCTCGACCAGCGAATCCCTGCTGATCTGGCTGGCGTCCACCGGCGCGACCAAGGTCGCCGTCCACTTCGACGTCGACGCCGTCGACAGCGACGAAGTCGTGCTCGGCCTCGGCAAGGAACCCGGTGGCCTGACTCTTGAACAGGTCCACCGCGTCATCACCGACATCTCGACCGCGGCCGACGTGGTCGGGTTGACCATCGCCGAGTTCATCCCTCGTGATGTCCTCGTCATCCAAGGACTCCTCGAAGGGATGCCCCTCATCCCCAAGACCTGAGCACGAGCCTCCAGTTCCGATCAGCGTTACCGCGGGGCCGGATCGCGGACGCCGGAACACATGGCGTACCGCATTCGTCGGGCATTTGGGTGGCAACCCCGGGTTCGGTTACGATTAACGGCGCGCGTCCCCATCGTCTAGCGGCCTAGGACTCCGCCCTTTCAAGGCGGCAGCGCCGGTTCGAATCCGGTTGGGGATACTAGTCAAATGGCCTAGTCAAAGCGATATTGACTAGGCCATTCTTGTTTGATTACGGCCGATTTCCGATGATCATTCCACAGCCCAGCATCTCGTCGGCGTGCGCGAACACCGATCTGACGTAGCGCTCATCGTCAATGTTGGTCGTGGTGCGGGCCGCGTCGCG
>CALMKG010000607.1 GCA_937867175.1 uncultured Propionibacterium sp.
CAGCCGGCTCCGCGAGCGTCAGCACGATCCGGCTGGAAGAGAGCCGGACGGAGAGCAGGCGAGGTGCAGGGGCCAGGCCGCGGAGCGCCGCATCTAGCTCCTCGATCGGATGGGCGGTGACGGATCCCGACACCTGCACGGACCTCTCGACAGCGAGCAGCTCGTCTGGCGGTGGGGCGATGATCCTTCCGGGTCGGCGATAGCGGAGCTGGGTTCGCCGGTGCTGTCGCAGCACCAGCCAGAGCGACCCGGCCAGGAGCGCTCCAGCGCCGGCCAGTCCCGGGAGCAGCCAGGTCGGGATGGTCTCGTCCTCGGCGGAGTCGGCGAAAGCATGCTCGGGTTCGGGGTCGGATGCTTCAGGAGCGGGCGGAGTAGCTCCGTCGGTAGGTGGAGTCGCGTCCTGCCGAGGCGGCTCCTGGACGTGCTTCGGCTTCTGCGCCTCGGCTGGATCCGGCTGTCCCGGGATCGTGAGCTTCCAGCCGGGGAGGATGAGATCCGGGTCGGAGAGGTGGGCGCCGTTCGGCTGAGCAGTGCCGCGGGATGCTCGGAAGATCGACGGGTACGCGTCAGCGTCGCCCAGTTTGTCCTCTGCGATCTCGGAGAGGGTGTCACCGGGCTGGACGACGTACGAGCCGCCCGAAGAGTCGTCCGCGACGGGGACCTTCAGCACGGTTCCGGGCAGGAGGAAGTCGGGACGCCCGTCGAGGACGGCCTCGTTGAGGGCCACGAGCTCGACGTACCGCGTGCCGTCACCGAGTCGTTCTTCGGCGATCCTCCATAGGCTGTCGCCGCGCTTGACCGTGTAGCGCTCGGTCTCCGGCTGGACCGTCTGCGCATGGTCTTCTGCTCGCGGCTCTGCCGGCGCATCCACGGCGACCGCTGCCTGCGGCTCGTCCGGCAACGGCGCGGCGACTGCAGCATGCGCCCGAGGCTGGGGCAGCACGGCGCTGACCGTGGGTACGGCGACGAACAGCAGCGCCGCGGCCGCGACCAAGCGGTCGGCGGCCAGCTGGGGAACCGCGAGACCGGGGAGGCGCGGCGTACGGATGCCGCGAGCCTGCGACACGATCGACGCGAGGAGCTGGCACGTAAAGACGGCCCACGCGATCCAGCAGACTGCGGTGATGACCTGCAAGGCGAGCGTGCCGTCGTCCTGCGACGTCAGCCTCGACCACGAGAACGCGCCTGGGTCGGGGATCGCGTCGATGGCGATGAGCACAACGGGTACGCCGACGACGAAGCAGACGAGCGTGAGTGTGGCCAGGAGGCCGCGCAGCCTGGAGTCGGTCTTGTTCATTGCTCGCTACCTCCGAGGGTGCGGACGAGTCGCGCGGTCGCGGTGCCGCTGACGTCGAGGCGGTTGATGCCGATGAGACCGAGGAACTGCGGGTCGTAGGAGTCCGTCACCGTCACGGTGATCGTGGT
Source organism: uncultured Propionibacterium sp. (assembly GCA_937867175.1). GTDB lineage: Bacteria > Actinomycetota > Actinomycetes > Propionibacteriales > Propionibacteriaceae > Brooklawnia. The sequence continues at coordinate 1,426 of CALMKG010000607.1, forward strand.
GCCGTCATTGATCGCCACAGTCCCGGTAACGCCCGCAGTGTCGAGATAGCGCTGGGCCGCGGCGCGGGCGGCAGCGGGGGAGATCGCCAGGTCATGACCCTGGATGGCGGAGCTTCCTTCGACCTCCTCGCCACCGGCCCGTGCGGCCTGCGCGGCGACGTCGTGGGCCCGCTCGTGCGCGTGGACCTGACCCCCGAGGTCGACCGCCAGCCCGACGAGGAAGATCATCACGAAGCTGGACAGGGCCAGCCACACGGTGATGGAGCCGCGCTCGTCCCGGCGGCTCATCGTTCCCGCCAGGTGTCGATCGGGCTCGACATCGTCGCCCGCATGACCCGGGACCCGGGGGCGCCGGGAACAGCGAGATCGGACAGGTCGAGTCGGCAGGAAACAGTGACGTTCACCGAGCCGGGAACGCCCGGCTGCTTGTCGAAGTCGCTCGTGTCGACCGCAACGTCGATGGCAGAGCACCCGATCTTCTGATTGGTGATGCTCTCCGTCGCTGCGGCGCGTGCATTCGCTCGAGCCACGTCGGCGTTGCGGGCGATTGATGCTGACCGGGCGGCGTCGGCGGCGGCGGACTGAAGCGCCTGATGGGTAGTCGCCGTACGGCCTCCGAAGATGACCAGACCGACGAAGAGCGCGAAGGCTGGTACGCCGATCGCCGCCTCGATCGCTGCTGAACCGCGTTCGTCCCGGCGGATCACGGCGCGGTCACCTGCTCGACCGGCACGCTCGCGCTCTGCGTGATGCGGACCTTCCAACCGGGAATGACGCTCAGGGAGAAGCCGCTGACCGTCACGGTGGCAGTGGTGGCGGTCCGGTTCGCGCTCGTCGAGGTCGCGGTGATGACGTCATCGCCGCCGGCTTCGTGGAGGAAGTCGTTGGCGGCGCCGACCCCGTCGGACTCCCGGCCCTGCTCGGCTCCGGCGGCTCTGGCGCCCTGCTGCGCAGCAGCGATTGCGACCGTCTTCGCGTGGTAGTAGAGCGCTGCCTGCATCCCGAGGAACATGACCGCGAACAGTGCGGGCAGCAGGACGACGAGCTCGATCGAGACCGAGCCCCGTTCGCCGCGCCGCTCGCGACGGCTACTTGATTTTGCCCGCTTGTGAGGTGACATAGTTCGTGACAGCGAGGACCACGATGCCGACGATGCCGATGACTGCGACGGCCCAGAGGACGTGCTCCATCGTCACCGACCCGCGTTCACTGCGGCGGGATGCTCGCAGGTCGTCGTACTTGCTGAGTGCTGCGATCTGCAGCAGGACCAGTACCTTCAACATGGGTTTCCTCCTGTGGATGTGTCCTTCCGTGTCACGAGTTCGTGAACATGCGAAGCAATGAGGGCGCGACGAGCAGCGCCATGAAGATCACGCCCAGTAGCGAGCCGGGCATCGACATGCGCTCGCCGACGGCGTTGGCCTGGGCGAGTTCGTCGTTGAGCATCGCCGTGCGCATGGCGGCGGAACGGGCGCGCAGGGTGGCGTACACGCCTGCTCCTTCCTCGCCCGAGAGGCGCATGATGTCGGCGAAGTCGTCGAGCTCAGGCAGTCCGAGCTCCTCTGCCAAGGTGTGCAGCGCGTCCCAGGGCGGCAGCCCCGACCACCGCGATCGGGTGAGCTCCTCGGACAGCCGCGTGAACACCCACGAGTCGCCGACCTCAGCCGCAGCCTCCATCGCCTGTCGGTGGCCGATGCCGTTGTTCCGCTCCAAAGCGACCAGGTCGATGTAGGCGCCGAGCGCTCGGGCGAACTCGGTCCGTGCCTTCCTCGCGTCGTCGAGGGCGTTGTAGTTCGGGATGAAGAACATGACAGCGGCCAGCGCGAGCGATGCGACCGCCGGAAGCTGGAACGGGATGCTCAGCCCGAACGCGTTGAAGAGCGTGACGAGGACCGGCGGGATGACGAGGCCGAGCCCGGCGAACATCAGCTTCTCGCCGTAGAACTGCGCGACCGGTATCCGCAGCAGCGCGAGTTCGCGAGTCGGCGTACGAACCCAGAGACCAGGCGGCAAGACGCGCAGGCCCCACAGGCCGAGCCGCTCTTTGCTCGACCGCGCGGCGTCGGTGGCGGTCGAGCGCGGACGCGACGAGGAGACTCTCTCGAGTGCGTCGGCGAGGTCGGGCTCCGCGGGCAGAAGGCGGGCGACGAGAAGCACGAGGCCGAGGCCGACGAGGCCTCCCGCAAGGATCGCCAACTGCAGTCCGGTGATCATCGCGGCGCCTCCGCGACTGCGCGGGTCGCCAGGAAGCGGGGGAGCGGCTTGCCTGCGGCCATCCGTCGCATCCAGATCAGGGTGGCGACGTACGCCGACAGGAGGAGCACGAGGAGGACTTGGCCGACCGGGGTGCGGTACGGCTCGACGTACGTCCCCGACAGCGCAAGTACGACGAGCACGCTGGCGCTGATCAACGTGACCCACCGCGCGGTCGCTCGCGGCTTGGCCCGGTCTGCCTCGACCTGCCGCCGCGCGCGAACGTCGGCGCCGACCGACTCGGCGAGTCCTTCGAGGACGCTCGCCAGCCCGGCTCCGCGTCGACGGGCGCCCAGGATCAGGTTGGCGGCGATCAGGTCGCCGGTCGCGTCGTCGAGCTCGTCGGCGAACGCGCGCAGAGCCTTCTCGGTGTCCCACCGTGCCCGCAGCCGGGTCACCAGTCGGTGGACGTCATCGGCGATCGGCGCGGGCGTCGACCGCAGCGTGGCGACCAGCGCCTGCTCCAGGCCGATGCCGACAGTGAGGACTCCGGAGAGCGAACGCGTCCATTCCTCCATCGCTTCCAGACGCGCGATCTGCGTGGCGGCTGGCGGCGCGCTGAGCAGGACGGGCAGCCCGATGACGGCGACGGGCGCGATGACGAGCGCCAGGATCCAACCGGTGATGAGCCATCCGACGAGGCCCAGCGCGCCACCGACGAGAAGCAAGACGCGGGTGCGTCGGCTCGGTACGCGGCGCCGACTGGCGGCCTTGGCCTCCCGCGGCGGGATCGCGGTCGGGCGCACGCCGACGACCACCCCGAGGAGGCCCAGGGCGATCAGTCCACCCGCGAGTGCGGGAAGGATCGTGGTCATGTCCGGGCTCCCAACGGTTGACTCGCGAGGTACGCCGGGAGGTCGAAGCCGTGCTGCGCGAGCCGTCGGTACTCGTCCGGGAGGACGTCGGGGACTGCGATGCCGGTGGCATCGGCGCGGAACACGTGCGTGGTTGCGTAGCCGGGCTCCTTCTCGCCCGGGGCCAGCGCGATGACCTCGGCGACCCGCCTCGTCCTCTGAGCTCCGCCCGGCACGACCTTGGTCTCCAGGCTCAACTGGACGATCAGGTCGACGGTCGCCGCGAGCTTGCTGGTCGCGAGACCCTGCGTGACGTGCGGACCCGCCTCCATCGCGCAGGTCACGAGCTTGCGTACGGCGGCCACGGCGTCGGCCGCGTGAGTGGTGGAGATAGACCCCGTGCCGGACTCCATCGCCTTGATCATCGCCCAGATCTCCTTGCCACGGACCTCGCCGACGATCTGCCGCGAGAGGTTGAAGCGGAAGGAGTCGACGAGTGCCTCGTCGAGCGTGAACTCACCCGACTGGCGCCCGTCAGGACCACGTTCACCCGATCCGGGTCGGGCCTCCCAGGGGATGACCACCTTGTGCCGGCCGAGCTCGTGGAGGTGCAGTTCGTACTCGGTCTCGAAGGTGCCGATCGCCTCGAGCTCGTCGATCTCGGCGCAGAGGGCACGGACCAGCGTGGTCTTCCCGGCCCCCTGCGCCCCTGCGACCACGATCGAGCACCGAGCACGCACCGCGGCTCTCAGGAACGAGGCGACGACGGGCGTCATCATGTCGCGCTTGACGAGGTCGTCCAGCGTGACCCGCATCAGCCGGTGCCGACGGATCACGACCGAGGGTCGGGTGGTCACCCACGCCACGGCCGCCAGCCGCGAGCCGCCGTCCAGTCTCATGTGGAGGCTCGGTTGCGCCTCGGAGAACGACCGCGCGTTGACCTCGCTGCGAGAGGCAAGGAAGACGAGGAAGTCGATCAACTCCTGATCGGAGTCGGCCACCGAGGGCCCGGGAACAAGCGTCCCGTCGATCAGCTCCAGCTGCACGTTGTCGTGGCCGACGATGACGATGTTCTCGATCCGGTCGTCATCCACCAACGGCTGGAGGCGGCCGAGGCGGAAGAGGGAGTCGAACACGGCCTGGGCGGTCGCCTGCTGCTTCTTGGGACTCCACGAACCGAGGCCGGCGTCGACATCCTCCGCCATCGCAGACTCGATGAGGTCCAGCACGATCGAGCGGCCCAGCTCCTGCTGTGCCTCCTTGTCGAGATGGCCGCGGCCGGACTGCACGGCTTGGCTGAGCTGCTCGGAGGCCTGGGCGCGCAGTGTCGAGACGAGCGCCCAGTCGACATCGGAGGTGGCCGGGGGCGGTGACGCAACGGTCGCGTCGAGACTGCTCGGCACCTCGTGGGGGACGCCGTTGGACGTCTGGCTGAAGAGTGGCAGGCGCGTCAGGTCGCCGTACTCGTTCGCGAATCGGTAGGTCTCGGTCATCGCCGCGCCTCCTCGACGAGGGCGAACCGACCACGGGCGATGTGCGCCTGGACGGACTGGACCGCGGCCTGGAGCGCACGGACATACGAGCCCGTCTCGAAGTGCTTCGGAGGCGCCGCGCCACGGTGATACACGGCCGCGGCGGCCGGATCGTCCGGCAGGTCCGCGACGACGGGCATGCCGAGAACCTTGGCGATCTCGGAGGCCCGGTAGGGCTGGCCCTCGGCGACGAGAAGCAAGCCGGGGTGACGCCATCCGGCGGCGGGTTGCCGGACGCTCTCCGCCCACGAACGAGCCGCCGAGATCGCGGGCAGAGTGGCTCTGGTGACCAGGAGAGCCGCGTCGGCGGCGTCCAGCAACGGGGTCGGCGAGCCCATGAGGCCGAGCCTCCCGGCGTCGACGATGACGTCCTGTCCGTTGTCATCCAGATCGCGGAGTGCGGCCGCCAACGGCTCCCAGACGTCACGCAGCGCCGTGGCCTGAGCGTGCGACCGGATGCCGGCGACAAGGGAGACGTTCGGGCTCAGCGGCCGTACGACCTCCCGCAGCGCGTCCGCCGCGCCGAGGGGTGAGAGGGCGAGCTCGATCAACCCGGTGTCGTACGGCGTCGTGCCGCGGAGGAATCCGGCGAGGACGCCGGATCCGCCGGTCGGGTCGGCCTCGAGGAGAAGGACGGGCCGTGGCCAGCTGAACGCCATGCCCACTGCGGTGGTGGTGACGCCGGGCGAACCGGAGGCCGATGTCAGGCACACGATCGCCATCACTGGGCTCCCGAGTCGAGGATCAGCGCGACGTTGCCGGTCGCAGCGCGTGCCGCGAGGACGCTCGCGTCGGCGTACGGCACCAGGACGTTGACGACGGTGTTGCCAGTGGTCTCGTCGATCGCTGTGTCGACGACCTCGGCGGCCGTGAACTGTGGCGCGCCGGTTGGGGCATCGCCGTTGGCAGCAGGGGTGACGATGATGCGGACCTTGTCACCGCCGTGCATGGGGAGCGCTGGGACCTGGGCAGGGGTCAGCGAGATGCCGACGATCGACTGGCCCTCCGGTGGCAGCGGTGCATCGGTCGTCGACTCGGTCGTGATCAGTCCGCCGGCAGAGATGTCGAGCGCGGCGCGCTGGCCGACGACCTCGTCGTACGCCGAAGCAGGGAGCGGTTCCAGAGCCGGGTCCCCGCTGATCCGGATGCGCCGGATGTCGTCGGCAGTGATGACCTCGCCTCGATGGATCGTGCTCGTCGCAGCGAGGACCTCCTCGGTGCTGGTCGTCGCGTTCCATGCCCAGGCACCGAGCAGGCAGCCGAGGGCGGTGACGACGACGGCGGCTACGACGAGTCCGGGCCGCCTGCGGAGCTTGGGCGGGGGAGTGACCGGCGGGCCGGCGTCGGGCGCGGTGCGGTGGGGGCCGGGCTTCCGGTCCTCTCGGGCAGTCGTGGTCACTTCATCCCTCCCCGCGCAGGTGCTCGTCAGTTCACGAGCAGCTGCGCTTCGCCGATCCGGATCTCGGTCGAGCGGTTGAGGCCGTCGAGGCGGATCGTCCCGGTCTGGCCCGCGCCCGACCAGGTGATGACCCAGCTCGAGGTCGCGGTGACGGTGTACGCATCATCCGCCTTCCCCGCGCTCGACTTCTTGTAGGTGTGGCCGCAGTCGGGGGAGTCCTTCCGCCCGAACTCCGGCTTGTACGGCGTGCCCGCCGTGTCGCAGACGACCTCGGTTCCGTCGCCCATGTCCCAGGTGATGTGCAGGACCTTGGCCGTCGCGGTGATCGTGATGCCGCCCGCCGACGCACTCTCGGTGATCGGGCCGAAGGTCTGGCTGCTCGGCGCCTTCGCCCACATCCACACGGGCATGCCGACGAGGCCGACGCTGTCGGGACCGGGTTCGGGAGCGATGCCGATATCGATCGCCCTGAGGTGCATGCTCTCGATGGCGATCTGGGCGACCTCTCTCGGTGTCGGTCCCGTGCCGGAGTTCGGCGGCGGATCCTGCGTCCAGATCGTGATGAGCAGCCCGGTCTGCGGCTGGTCGCAGTAGTAGACGGCGCCGTCACCGGGCTCGTGGCCCTGCCACGACGGGTCACCCGCGGGCGGCTGGGGTTGCACCAGCGAGATGTAGCAGTGGTAGGCGTTCGACCAGTAGGCGCCGTTCTTCGTGCACGGGACCGGCCCAGGCGGTGGATTCGTGACGCCCTGGCTGGTGCCGTCCCAATAGCAGGCTGCGCCGCTGCCTGTGTCCTCTGGCCCGTCGCCGCCCGGTGTTCCCGGTGTGCCGGGATCGCCCGGGACGTGGATCCAGATCAGGCACTCGCCCGTCGCCGGATCAGTCTGACCGCAGACCGTGCCGTCGGCGTACGACGTCCCGGACGCAAGGGTAGTAAGGCTGGCCGTGGCGAGGGTAGTCAGCAGGAGGCGAATCAGGAGGCTGCGCATGGCGTCTGCTTGAGGTCCTGGCCCGTCGCCACGCGCCAGCGGCCGGTGGGGTCGGCGCCGTACTCGTAGTTCGCGACGGTGTAACGCGTCCACCCGGTGTCCGGGCGGTTGGGGGAGACGATCGACTCGCCGCTCTTGTCGAGCACGTCGACCTTGGTGACGTCCCAGCAGACGTCGATGACGACCGTGGGCACCTTGCCGGCGTCCGGATCGGAGTTGTCGAGGGTCACCGACTGGACCTTCAGCTCGCTGATGGCCGTGGTGCCGGTCTGGCGCTGGCCCTGATCGCGCTGCCGCTGTACGAGGGTCTGCACCGCGTTGAGCTGCGCGCCGATCGCGACGGTCTCGAGCTCCTTGAGATCGCTGGAGGGATCGGCCCGGAGCTCGTCGAGGACGGAGTAGTAGTCGGTCATCGCAGCCGTCGCATTCGCGGCTGCGGCGTCGTTCGGGGACGTCGGCGACGGGCTGGTCGTCGGCTCAGTCGACCCTGTCGGTGACGACGTGGCTGGCGTCGTCGGCGGGGGATCCGCGTCGTTTTCGGCACACGCCGACACTGCGGCCAACAGAAGTGTGCCGGTCGCCAGGAAGGTCAACCCGAGTCGATTCTTCATGGAGATGGTCCTGCTTCCTCTCGCCCAAAGGCGATGAGGCGCGACGACGCCCCACGGGCGGTGCGTGCATCGTCTGAACCTCATCGTAAGCCTGATACACGAATCCGGACCCGACGTCTTTTACCCGGGTCGCTTCAACGGGTCAGGTGCTCGTCTCTGCCCAATCCCGTCGTCCCACCTCAGCCCTCCGTCCTCTCGTCCCTCCTTCAGTCCCTCTCAGTCACCTCGTCCTCTCACCTGCCCATCACCTCCTGCGCCCTCGCCCCGTCCTGCTTCCGCCCCTCCTCGGCTACCTCCTCCTCGCCTTCACACGGTGTGCAGATCGAGGGGGCTGTGGAGAAGGACGCGCACCTGAGCGCTGTGGGACGGAAACGGCCGTGACGGTCTCGATGCGCCGGATGTCCGCGGGCAGCGGCTATCAGTACCTGCTGCGCAGCGTCGCGGCCGGCGACGGCAACCGCGTCCTGTCGACGCCGCTGACCCGCTACTACTCCGATGTCGGTACACCGCCTGGCCGCTGGCTCGGATCTGGTGTCGGTGCCTTCGGCGCCGGCCAGCTTCGCCCGGGAATGCACGTGAGCGAGGAGCAGCTCGCGCTGCTTGTCGGTATGGGCCGAGACCCGATCACGGGAGAGCAACTCGGCCGCGCGTATCCGTCGTACAAGAGGCTCTCGGACCGCATCGACGAGCGCGTCGCCGCTCTCGATCCGGAGATGACTCAGGAGGACTGCGCCGCCGAGGCGACACGGATCGAGGCCGAGGAGACGGCGGCCGGGGTGCGGCGAGCGGTGGCAGGGTTCGACCTCACGTTCAGCGTCCCGAAGTCGGTCTCCGTGCTCTGGGGTGTGGCCGACGCCGTCACCCAGGAGCGGATCGTCGCCGCCCATCATGTGGCGGTCGCAGACGTCATCGCGCTGTTCGAACGCGAGGTCGCCGCTACCCGTGCGGGCATCTCCGATGCTGACGGCGCCGTCGCCCAGGTCGACGTGGCGGGTGTCGCGGCTGTCGCCTACGACCACTTCGACTCCCGCGCCGGGGACCCGCAGCTTCACACGCACGTCGTCGTCGCCAACAAGGTCTTCACCGTCATGGACGGGCGCTGGCGAAGCCTTGACGGACGCCCGGTCTTCGCCTCGCGCACCGGCTTGTCTGCGCATTACGACGCACTCCTGGCGGACCGGCTATCGCACGACCTCGGCATCGAGTGGGAGCTGCGGCAGCGCGGGCCCGACCGGAATCCCCGATGGGAGATCGCCGGCGTCACTGACGACCTGATCACCGAGTTCTCCAGCCGCACCCGCGAGATCGAGCTCAAGAAGGACGAGCTCATCGCGGAGTACGTCGCTCGCCACGGGCGGAGGCCCTCGGCGAGGACGATCGTCGAGCTCCGGGCGCAAGCCACTCTCGCCACGCGCCCGCCGAAGGAGGTCCGGTCGCTCGCCGACCTCACCGCGGGCTGGCGGCAACGGGCCGCCAAGCGGTTGGGCGCCGAGCCCACGGGATGGTCGCGGTCGGTGATCGGCCGAGGCGGCGACCTCTTGACAGCGGAGGACGTGCCACTGGCTGCCATCGAGGCGATCGGCGCCGAGGTGGTCGCGGCTGTCTCAGTGAAGCGGGCTGTGTGGACGCACTGGAACCTGATGGCCGAGGCGGCGAAGCAGACGACGGATCTGAGGTTCGCGACGACCGAAGACCGCGAGGCCGTCCTCGGCCTCGTCGTGGACGCGGCGCAGGCACGCTCCGTCGTGCTGACGCCGCCGGAGCTCGCCGTCAGCCCGGCTCGGTTCCAGCGCGAGGACGGCACGAGCCGGTTCCGCCCACGGCACAGCGAGAAGTACTCCTCGATCGCAGTGCTCGACGCCGAGGCGCGATTGTTGGCTCGCGCCGAGAAGATGACCGCACCAGCGGTGTCAGCCGGGATCGCGCGGCGAGCAGGTGGCCGTGGCACGGTTTCGCTGACCGATCAGCAGCGGTGCGCGGTGGAGAGCGTCTGTCGCTCAGGGCGCCAGGTCGACCTTCTCGTCGGGCCCGCCGGGGCTGGCAAGACCACCACGATGAGAGCACTCCGCGCGGCATGGATAGGCGAGCATGGGCGGGGGAGTGTCGTCGGTCTGGCGCCGTCCGCCGCCGCAGCCCAGGCGCTGGCCGACGATCTCGGCGTGGCGTGCGAGAACACGTCGAAGTGGCTCCACGAGTACGACCACGGCCGGACCGAACTCCGCCGAGGTCAACTGGTGATCGTCGACGAGGCGACTCTCGCCGACACGGTGACGCTGGACCGACTCACGGGGATCGCGGCAGCCGCCTGCGCCAAGGTGCTGTTGGTCGGTGACCCGCACCAGCTTCAGTCCGTCGACGCCGGCGGAGCCTTCGCACTCCTCGTGGACCGGCGTGCGGACGTCCCGGCGCTGAATGAGATCCACCGGTTCGCCAACGAGTGGGAGAAGGAGGCCTCGCTCGCGCTGAGCCGCGGCGATGTCCAGGTCATCGCGACGTACGGCCGCTACAAGCGGATCCGCGAGGGCCTCACCGACGAGATGGTCGATGCGGCGTACGGCGCATGGAGGGCCGACTGCGCTGCGGGGCTGGCCAGCATCCTCGTGACGGAGTCGGCTCGTGATGTCCGCGCGCTCAACGAACGCGCGCGGGCAGAGCGGCTGCTCCTGGACGGCGCAGTCGACCACCGCGAGGTCGACCTCGTCGACGGCTGCCGAGCCTCGGTGGGCGACGTCGTCATCACGCGCCAGAACGACCGCCGCATCCGGACCATGCGCGGAGGGTGGGTGAAGAACGGCGACCGCTGGCTCGCCACCGACATTCGGCGTGACGGCTCACTCCTGGTCAAACGCCTCAACGCCCGCGGTGGGCGAACGGTCCTGCCGCCGGAGTACGTCGCAGAGCACGTCGACCTCGGCTACGCCGTCACCGCGCATCGCGCTCAAGGCGTCACCGTCGACACGGCGCACGTCGTCGTGACCGCATCCACGACCCGAGAGAACCTCTACGTCTCCATGACCCGCGGCCGCGAATCCAACATCGCGTACGTCGCCCTCGACCAGCCCGACGACAGCCACTCCACACCGGAGGCGGACGACGTGACGGCCCGGAGCGTTCTGTACGGCGTCCTCCGGCACAGCGGCGCCGACCTCTCGGCCACGCAGACCATCGAAGCTGAGTACGAACTCCACGGAGGCATCGACCGCCTCGCGGCCGAACTCGAGACGATTGCCGCCGACGCCCAGCACGACCGCTTCGTCGACCTGCTCAGCCGCTCAGGGCTGACCGCCGAGCAGCACGCCGCGGTCGTCGAGTCGACAGCCTTCGGCCCGCTCACGGCGGCACTACGACGCGCCGAGGCATACCACCACGACCTCGAACGTCTTCTGCCTCGGGTCGTCGGGCAGCACGGTCTCGACGACGCCGATGACATCGCAGCGGTCCTCCGCTATCGAATCGAGAAGCTCGCAGCGGCCTCGCCGCGCGGCTGCCGTCTCCGTCCGCGGCTCATCGCCGGCCTGATCCCCGAGCCGCTCGGCCCGATGTCAGCCGAGGACCGACAGGCGATCGACCAGCGGAAGGAGCTGATCGAGTCGCGTGCACGGGCGCTCCTGGATATCGGCATCGGAGGCGGCGCCGCTTGGACGAACCGGTTCGGCGAACTTCCGCAGGATCTCACCCAGCGCGAGCAATGGGCACGTGCCGCGACGTCGGTTGCCGCCTACCGGGATCGCTACAAGATCACCAGCGACCTGCCCCTGGCCGGAGGCGCGGCCGACGACGCTCAGCGCGCAGACCGCCGGCGCGCCCAGATCGCGCTGAGGACGGCAGTCGCGCTGTCCAGCGCCAGCCGCAGTGAGTCCCGCGCCGTTCGAGCCGACCTCCGCGCCGTCCTGAGTCCATAGCCCCTGCCCGCGCCGCGTTCTCCACAGGCGGCTTTCTGTGGCGCCCCCCGGAACCTACGTCGGGCCTAAGCCGAGATGTGACCCCGTCAGAAGGGCGATCCCATGATCATGCTGCTAGCACTCCCTGTCATCGCCGCCGTGGCACTCGTGCACCGGTACCTGGCGCTCTACGCCCGGTCGAACGTCCTGATCCGCCGGGTGCGGGCCACGGCGCCTGCCCTGAGCTGGGCCGCAGCGATGTTGGGCGTGGCATCAAGTCTGATCGTCGCGCTGAAGGCGGTTTCGGACGCCGTGGCGGCCGGAGCGCCCGGCTGGCTGAACCTCGTCGTAATCGTCCTTGCTTGGGACGCGATCAAGTTCGGATGTCTCGCAATCGCAGTCCTGTTCCGCTGGATCGGCCTCGCCTCCCGGAGAACTCTCGGACACCGGAGTCGCCGACTCGCTGCCGGTTCCTACAGTTGACCTGTGACCGACGATCTCTCCCTCTTCGGCGACGACGCGAGGCCAGAGCCTGTTAAGACGCCGAAGGCGCCGACTCCGATCGCAGATTGGCAGGTGGACCTGCTTCGCAAGGCACTCGACGCCCGCGGCCTGACCTCCATGCAGCACCGCCAGGAGGCGATCGAAATGGCTGCTGGCCGGCCTGTGGAGTCGTTGCGCGCACTGACACATGAGGAGGGCCTCCAGGTGCTTTCGCGCCTTGGCGAGCAGCCCGCGGCCAGTGGACCGAAGTCCTCGGCCTGGAACGAGCGCGAAGAGGACACCTGGATCGATCGCCTCTGAGCGCAAGCAGCGTTCCGATTCGGTCCACAGTGACGGTGGGTTGTGGAAACATCTGCATCGTCCGTCACATTCACCCGCAGCCCCGGTGGCAGCAAGCAGATTCCAAGGATCCATGAAGCCTGATTCCCCCAACTGGATCGTCATGGGTCCGCCCGCGACACCAGCGGAGGAAGCGGCGCTCGACGCGTTCCGTGAGTTACTGCCCGAAGACGGCATCACGACCGCGTGGGTGAACCTCACCTTCATCGACAACAACGGTCGTTCGGGCGAGATCGACGTCTTGCTGCTCACCCGATCGGGGCTCCACGTTGTCGAGCTCAAGGGCTGGCACGGACGCATCCACGGGAACACCCAGCGTTGGTTCCACAACATCCGGAACGTCGAGAATCCCTGGCTGACCACGGACCGCAAGGCCAAGCGCTTGGCGGAGCTTCTCAAAGACGTGGCGCCGAACGAGCAGGCCCGCAAGGTCGTGCCGTTCCTCCAGTCGAAGGTTGTACTGCACGGCCACGGGAGCGTCGTCGAGCTCGACGAGCGAGCCGCTCTCGGCGTGCTCGCTATGGACAAGTTCGATATCAAGGCGAAGCCTGCGCTCACCAAGGTCAGCGCCTTCCTGGGCGAACTCCCGAGGAACCCTCATCACGTTGTCGACTACCAGCGCGCAAAGGCGATTCGTGCTCTGTGCGGCAAGGCCGGTTTCAAGGCGACGCCTAAGACACGGATGGTCGGGGACTACAAAGTCGCGGACTCGACACCGATCGCTGAGGGCCCTGACTGGCAAGACGTACTCGTCGACAATCCTCACATCAGCGGGGTCAAACTCCGCCTGCGCCTCCGCGACCTGCCGCCGAAGGCATCTGCGGCTGACCGGCAGCGGATCGAGGACCTCGCGCAGCGCGAGTACCAGCTCACCTACGGCATCCGCCACGACGGGATCGACGTCCCGACCGAGTTCAAGAAGACCGACGACGGCCCTGCGCTTGTCTTCGAGTACGATGACTCCGAGCAGCCGCTCGACGCCTTCATCTCATCCCAGCCGGACCTCTCGTTCGATCAGCGGATGGCGATGGTCATGCGCCTGGGCGAGACCATCCGGTTCGCTCATCAGCGGCACCTGATTCACCGTGCCCTCGGGCCACAGCGCATCTGGGTCCGGAAGCCCGCTGGCAGGAGCGGCAAGGACGCCAACCCGCGACTGTCGATCCGGGATTGGTACTCGGGGCAGAAGGATCGCTCGAGTAGTTCCGAGACGCGATGGACCACGATCAGTGCCGGCGTGACCGACATCCTCGGGGTGGCCGCACACGAGGACTGGATCTACCTCGCCCCCGAGGCACGCGTCCCATCCGACAATCTGCCCGGGGCTCCACTCGACATCTACGGTTTCGGCGCCGTGGCCCACCTCATCCTGACCGGCCGGCCGCCGGCGGAGAGCCTTGCCGAGCTCGACCACAAGCTCACTGAGGAGAAGTCCCTCGATCCTCGCTCCGTCGCCGCCGGCATCCCTGACCCGATCGCAGATGTCATCGCGCTCATCACCAGTGCCAGCGAGACTGAGCGCCCGGCCACCATGGCCGAGGTCCTCGACTACCTCAACAGCGCATGGGACGAGGTCCGGCAAGGCGATGACGCCGAGTCGGCACCAACGGAGGTCGAGGATCCGCTCGACGCCCAGAGCGGAGACGCGATCGCCGATCGCTTCCTCGTGCTGGGGCGCCGCGGCGAAGGCTCGAGCGGAGTCGCGTTCGCGGTCAGCGACATGGATGCCGCCGATCCCGAACGCGAGGTGATCCTCAAGGTCTCCCGGAACCCGTCGGCAGACAAGCGCCTCAAGGCGGAGGCGGAAGTTCTCCGAGCGCTCGACCACAAGCGCATCGTCCGCGTCCTCGACGGCCCGATGGACGTCAACGAACGCCGCGCACTTCTTCTGAGCGATGCCGGCAAGGAGACCTTGGCCGTTCGGCTCGCGAAGGAAGGACGCTCCACCCTCGAGCAGCTGCAGCAGTTCGGCGGCGACCTCCTCGACGCGATGGCCTATATAGAGACCAAGGGCCTCTTCCATCGCGACATCAAGCCGGCCAACCTCGGCATCATTCCCGACCCGGGGACCCGCAAGCCCTCCCTCGTCCTCTTCGACTTCTCGCTCTCCGATGAGAGCGTCGACAACACCGCGTCCGGCACGCCCGGCTACCTCGACCCCTACCTCGGCCGCGGCGCCCGCCGGCGCTACGACCGCGCCGCCGAGTTGTACGCCGTCTCCGCAACCCTCTTCGAGATGGCGACCGGTGGACTGCCTTGGTGGGGCAGCGGCAGCGGCCAGCCACTGAGTTCGACCGACGCGCCAGTCATCGAGCCGACCGCGTTCGAGCCAGCTGTCGCCGCGCAGTTCACCCAGCTCTTCCGCAAGGCGCTGCACCCGGATGCCAAGGCCCGATTCAGCAGCGCTCACGAGCTGGCGGTGGCCTGGCACGAGGTCTTCGCAACCCTCGATGCGAGCGATGAGACGGCTGAGGCCAACGACCAGCTCGCTGAGGCAGCCGAGCTCGACACGCCGCTCGAGAAGTCCGGACTGTCTGCTCGTGCTCGATCGGCGGTCGCCCGCCTCGACGTCACCACGGTGGGAGGGCTGCTCGGTGTCCACCCCACGAAGATCAATTCGATCCGGGGCCTGGGGGAGTCTTACCGCAAGGAGATCCAGGCTCGGATCAAGCAGTGGCGCGCCCGCCTCAGCGTCCCGACGGTCACCGATGACTCCCTCACCGCCAAACGTGGGGTCGAGCGCGTGCTGGCAGGCCTGCTCGAGGTCCTCAACGGATCCGACCGGGTGGTCGTCGACACCCTCCTGGGGCTGACGCCAGAAGCCGCGGAGGCACAAGCGACATGGCCTGCTGCCGCTGAGGTCGCCCGGGCGCTGGGCCAGACCCGCGAGCAGGTGCTCGATGTCCTCGATCGAGCGGTCGGCAAGTGGGCCAAGAAGAAGGAGCTCGACGGCGTTCGTCAGGACGCCGTCACGATGCTGGCCAGGCAAGGCCGTGTGACGACCGTTCCGGCCCTGGCGGTGGCGCTGGCCGCGCACCGCGGATCCCTGTTGGACGGTGTCGAGCGCACCCGACAGGCCGCGGCACTCCTTCGCCTCGTCTACGAGCTCGACGCCCGCGAGGTCGAGCCGGCCTTCGACCTGCGCAGAAGCGCCAAGCGCCCGGCGCTCATCGCCCTCCACGAGAGCGCGGACCCGGACGAGACCGGCCGCGACTACCCGCCCGCCGACGTCCTCATCGACGCAGCCGCCGAGCTCGGCCGGGCCGCCGACCTCCTCGTCGACGATGACACCGTCGTGCCGTACGCCGTCGCCACCCAGGCTCTGCGGGAGGAGATCGCCGACACCGCAGCGGCCGCGGTGATCATCGATGACCGCCGTCTGGTCCGGCTGGCCGCCGAGGCCAGCGAGTCAGCCGAGCTCTCCGGGTTCGACGAGCTCTATCCGGCCACGTTGCCGGCCCAGATCGCCGTCGACCTTGCACTGAGCGGCAAGCCCGGGCGCCAGATCTCCGAGGCCGCTGTCCGGAAGTCGGTGACGACCAGGTTCCCCGCCGTCGAGCTGCCCGCCAACAGCCATGACCTGGACACCCTGGTCGCCGCGGCGCTGCCCGGCATGGTGCGGCGCGACGGGATCTATGAGCCCGCGAGCACCAACCAGACCACCCTGACGGGAACGCCAACCGCCTTCGGCACCAGCCTCATGAGCACGCCCGGAGCCGACGTGGTCGTGCGGCTGCGAGACTCCCTCCGCCGCCACAGCGCCCTGACGTTATGTGTCCCCCCGAGTCGGTACGTCCGGCAGAGCCACGAGCTCGCCCACGACTTCGACGTCGAGCTCTTGGACGTTTCACACCTGGTCGTCCAGGCGACCAAAGAGCTGGCCTCGACTCACGGCATCGAGTGGCCCTTCGTCGTCGGCGTCGACGCCAAGGCGCGCGACGGCTCCGATTGGGCCAACCTCACCCGCCTCGTCCAGGCCGCCGTAGAACCCGCATGGGCCACCGCCATGGAAACCGAACGACCGCTGCTGCTCACCTATGCAGGCCCACTCCAGCGCTACGGCCTCGGCCACCTCCTCGCAAGCCTGCTCGACGTCGGTACGGAGCGCCCAGCCGCTCGCTGGCTGCTCGTCGCGATGCAGGCAAGTCAGACCGTGCCGATGCTCGACGGCAGGCCCGTCCCGCTCGGCCCTAGTGGGTGGCTCACGCTGCCCTCCGACCTTCCGAAGGAAACCCCGACCCCGTGATCGACTCCGCCGCCCTCCTGAAGGACCTCAAGGCACAGCTCAAGCTGGTCCAGGCCGACCTTCGTCTCCGCGCCGACGACAAGGCCGACCGCTGGGGCGCCCGCTTGCAGGAGGAGTACGCCGAGGCCCGCCGCCGCGAGCGCACTGGCCACTCCTGGGTCGTGTGGCGCGACAACGAGGTGGACCAGGCAGCAGTCGCCTGGCTGATCGCGATGACGTTCGTGCGCTTCTGTGAGGACAACGACCTGCTGGCCGGTGCGCGCCTCGACGGCAACCCGGCACCTGTCGGCTGGATCGCCGGCCCGGGCGACCGCACCGCCCGCGCGGAGGAGAACCTCACCGCCTACTTCCGGGAACACCCGACTCACAACCGCCGCGACTGGCTCCGCCAGGCCTTCACGGTGCTTGCCGCGCAGCCGGCGGGCAAGGCCGTCGTCGACACCTCCCACAACCCCGTTTGGGTCGCCGACATCAGCGCCGAGCGCGCGACAGCGTTGATCGACTTCTGGCGCACCACCGACGCCGACGGCAACCTCGTCCACGACTTCACCGACGACGCCCTCGACACTCGATTCCTTGGCGACCTCTACCAGGACCTCTCCGACCACGCGCGCAAGACCTACGCCCTGCTGCAGACCCCTGTCTTCGTCGAGGAGTTCATCCTCGACCAGACGCTGACTCCTGCACTCGCTGAGTTCGGCCTTGAGGGCATCAAGCTCATCGACCCCACCTGCGGATCGGGCCACTTCCTGCTCGGCGCGTTCCAGCGCCTCGTCGACCAGTGGCAGGCGGAGGCGCCCGCCCTCGACCCGAAGGAGCGCGTACGCCGCGCCATGGACTCCATCCACGGCGTCGACCTCAACCCCTTCGCCGTCGCGATCGCGCGCTTCCGCCTCACCGTCGCCGGTCTGCTCGCAATGGGCGAACGATCCCTCGTCGGTGTGCCCAACCTCGGCTTCCACCTCGCCATCGGCGACTCCCTCCTCGGCGAGCTCGGCGGCGCGCCCGAAGGATTCCAGTTCGAAGACGAGGAATCAGAGACCTACCTCTACGACACCGAGGACCTCAAGGAGTACGCCGGCATCCTCAAGCCTGGCCAGTACCACGTGGTCGTCGGTAACCCTCCCTACATCACGGTCAAGGACCCCGCGCTAAACGCCCTCTATCGAAGCATCTACAGAACGGCTTTTAAGGAGTACCAACTCACCGCGCCGTTTATGGAACTTCTCTTCCGGCTTGCCGTCCGAGGGGAGCCGGGTAAGCCCGCTGGCTTCGTCGGGCAGATCACCGGCAACGGTTTCATGAAACAGGACTTCGGCAAGAAGGTAATCGAAGACCTTTTCGGCGGTTTTCACGAAGGCAACCCGGTAGACCTTGCGCTCGTGGTAAATACCGAGGGCGCGCACATCCCTGGACACGGCACGCCCACCGTAATTATTGTCGGTCGCCGACGTCGGCCATTCGGTGACTCTGTGCGCGCGGTGCTGCACCTTCGTGGCGAACCTAAGGAGCCGGATGACCCCGCGCGAGGAAAGGTGTGGACAGAGATCGTCGATCACTACGCCACGCCCGGATTTGTAGGAAACTACATCGCCGTTGCTGACGTCGCCCGCGGAATCCTCTCGACTTATCCATGGCATCTGTCCGATGACACACGTGCGGCTGTTATGGAGCAGATGATTTCAGCCAGCTCCCGAAAGCTCTCGAATGCGGTCGACGTCTTTGGGTACACCGGGCAGACCAATGCCGACGGGGCCTTCCTGGCGCCTGCTAGCGCGCTCGCTCGCAGGAATGTGGAACCGGACTTGTGCCGCTACTTCCTTACTGGCGAGGATGTTCGCGACTATGTTGCGCGACCCGGCAAGGCTTCGCTTTTCCCATATCGCGGGGCAAAGCTTGTTGACATTGCGTCCGCGCCTGGACTGTTGAGATGGCTGTGGCCCGTACGCACCATTACGTGGGCGCGAGCGACCTTCTCGAAGAGGACATACAAACAGGAAGGGCGAACCTGGTGGGAGTGGCACCAGGTGTCCCCGGACCGAATGGGGACGTGGGCAATTACCTATCCCCGAGTTGCAACCGTTCAACATTTCGCCTTTGTTCAATTCGATCCGGCCTTCAACCGAGAAGCATCCTTCTTGCAGCTGCCGCCGGGATCCGGCGAGGGCGAACATCATGAGCTGTTGGGCTTGCTGAATAGCTCCCTGTCCACGTTCTGGCTGAAGCAGGTTTGCCACAATAAGGGCAATGGGGGCATCGGGGGCGGAATCGGCGACGAAGACTGGGAGCCTCGATACGAGTTCACCGGAACTAAGCTCGAACAGTTCCCCCTGCCAGCGGCCCTGCCGCATGAGCGGGGACGGGCGCTCGACGCCTACGCTCACGCACTGGAGGCCGCAAGGCCTCGCGAGGTAGTCGACAACTGGGTCAGTCGTGGATCAGGTGACCTGCGGACGGCTTTGATGGTCGGCGAGACAGCGTTCCGCCAGGCGCGGAAGGCGATGATTTTCGAACAGGAGGAGCTGGACTGGGAGACGTACCAGCTCTACGGGCTCGTCGACGAGAATCTGACGTACACCAGTGGTGAAATGAACGAACTTGCGCTCGGCGAGCGCGCGTTCGAAGTGGCGCTCGCCCGTCGAGTGGAGGCAGGCGAGGAAGAGACCGCGTGGTTTGCCCGGCACAGATCAACGCCGATCACGGAAGTTCCAACCCAGTGGCCGCCGAGCTACCGAGCCGTGGTGGAGCGCCGTCTCGACTTGATCGACTCGGATCCGACCATCCGACTCTTGGAAAGGCCCGAGTTCAAGCGTCGCTGGCTAGTCACGCCTTGGGACGCGCAGCTCAAGGAGGCGCTCGAGACTGCAATCCTCGATCGTCTCGACGCACCGGAGCTATGGCGCGACGGGCAGGGTCCGGTCACCCGGTCCGCGGCGGAGATCGCTGATCTGCTGCGCGGGGACGCGGTGCTTCGCGAGCTGGTCGAGGTCCTGACCGGTGACGCTGAGCCGGACCTCGCCAAGGTGCTGGGCTCGCTGGTGGCCGGCGAGGCGGTGCCATACCTCGCCGCTCACCGCTACAAGCCGTCTGGACTGGAGAAGTTCCGCGCCTGGCAACAGGTGTGGGACCTGCAGCGGCGGGAGGACGCGGGGGAGAAGGTCGACATCCCGGTGCCCCCGAAGTACGCCACGGCCGACTTCAAGAAGGTCGAGTACTGGAAGGCCCGCGGCAAGCTCGACGTACCGAAGGAGCGGTTCGTCCTGTATCCGGACCTGCGCCGCGAGGGGGACAACACCGTCGTGCTCGGCTGGGCGGGCTGGGACCACAAGGACCAGGCGTTGGCGTTGGCGCGTGAGTTCCCGACCCAGGAGGCGCTCGGCGCCAGCGACGATCTGCTGACCCAGATGGTCGCCGGGCTGGTCGAGCTCGAGCCATGGGTGCACCAGTGGCACTCCGAGATGGATGCCTCGTTCGGTGTCAGTCCGGCCGATGCCATCACCGGCGTCATCGACCAGCAGCTCGGCCGCCTCGAGACGACCCGTGATGCGGTCACCGCTTGGACGCCGCCAGCGGCCGTCCGCGGCCGGCGTCCCAAGAACGCGTAGGGAAGGATCGGAACCGTGTCCGACACTGTGATCAACCAGGGACTCTCGCTGCCGCTCCGTGATGCCATCAGCATCCCGGAGGAGGTCCACGACGCCGACTTTGTCCTGCAGATCGACAAGGCACAGGACCAGCCGACCCAGACGCTCAACGACTACGTCGTCACACCTGGTATTGCCGAGGCGTTCCGCCAGGCGCTCGCCCTCGTTCAGGCTGCCTTCGACACCACCAGCGCACGCGGCACCTTCGTGCACGGCTCCTTCGGAGCAGGTAAGTCCCACTTCATGGCGGTGCTGCACCTGCTCCTCACCGGCAACTCCCACGCCCGGGCCTTGCCTGGCCTCCAGGACGAGATCGCGCGGTACTCCGGCGTGCTGGACCGCAATCTGCTGGCCGTCGACTACCACTTCGTCGGCGCGCAGAGCGTCGAGTCCGCTCTCTTCGGCGGCTACCTGCGCACGGTGAAGGCCAAGCACCCAGACCAGCCTGCGCCCGTCCTGCACCGTTCCGACGCGCTCTGGGCCGACGGCGACCGGCTGCGCGCCACGATGGGGGACGACGTCTTCTTCGCTCCATTCAAGGACAGTTCCGGTGGCGGCTGGGGTTCCTTCGGATCGGCAGTGACCGCAGAGACCTACGATGCCGCGCGGCACGCCGCACCGACCGATCCTGACCGGCTGCGGATCACCGCCGAGCTGGTCAAGCACTACTTCCAGTCCTCGGAGGTCACCGGCACCTGGCTCGACATGTCCACCGGCCTGCACGCGATGACCCAGCACGCCAAGAGCCTCGGCTACGACGGTGTCGTGCTCTTCCTCGACGAACTGGTGCTGTGGCTGTCGGGGCACCTCGCCGACAGCACCTTCATCTCCACTGAGACCGAGAAGGTCGCCAAGCTGGTCGAGACTGGTGGCGGCACTCTGCCCGTCCCGTTGATCTCCTTCGTCGCCCGGCAGCGCAACCTCAAGGACTTCCTCGGCGGCGGAACTGGGGGCGCCGAACGAGTCGCCCTCGACGACGCGTTCCAGTGGTGGGAAGGACGCTTCGAGCGCATCACCCTCCCCGCGGCCGACCTCCCGGAGATCGTCCAACGACGTCTGCTGACGCCCTCGAGCGAGGAGGGCAAGTCGGCGATTGGCGCGGCGATCGCCAAGGTGAAGGCCAACCCGGCGGCGTACCGCCACCTCCTCACCGACGAGGCCGGCTCGAGCGGAGTCGACTTCGAGAAGGTGTATCCCTTCTCGCCGGCGCTCGTCGACGCGATGATCGCGCTGTCGGCGATCATGCAGCGCGAGCGCACCGCGCTCAAGATCATGAGCGAGCTGCTCGCGCACGGTCGTGACGAGCTCACCGTCGGTGACGTCATCGGCGTCGGCGACCTCTTCGACGAGGTGGTGCTCGGCAACTCCGAGCCCCTCACCGACGACATGAGGGCCGTCTTCAAGGCAGCACGCACCTTCTATCAGCTGAAGATGCGGCCCTACCTGCTCAACAAGCACAGCCTCACCGAGACCACGGCCACCGGTCTTCCACGGGACCACGCCTTCCGACGCGACGACCGGATCGCCAAGACGCTCCTGATCGCGGCCATCGCGCCCGGCGCGGCCTCGCTGAAGGACCTCACGGCGTCCCGGATCGCCGCCCTGAACTTCGGCTCCGTGAAGTCGATGATCCCCGGCCAGGAGGCCACCCAGCTGACCACGCAGGTCAAGCAGTGGGCCAGTGAGTTCGGCGAGATCAATGTCGGGCAGGGCGTCGACCCGATCGTCACGCTCACCCTGACCGGCATCGACTTTGACTCGATCCTCGTCCACGTCGACACCGAGGACACCTCCGCTAACCGGCGTCGGCTCATCCGTGACCTGCTCGTCGCTGAGGTAGGTGCCCGTCCTACTGGCGCCATTGGCAGTGACTACGCCCTGACGCATGTCTGGCGCGGCCAGAAGCGTGACGTTGACGTCATCTTCGGCAACGTGCGCGATCGCCAACTGGTGCCTGACTCCCTGCTCCAGGCCGAAGGTGGGCGATGGAAGCTTGTCATCGACTACCCGTTCGACGACGACGCCGAGCACGGGCCTTCCGATGATCTCGTGCGCTTGCAGGACCTCAAGCACGAAAAGTTCGTGTCGGACACGGTGGTGTGGGTGCCGAACTTCCTCACCAGCGCCCGCATGGACGATGTTGGCAAGCTCGTGAAGCTCGACTATCTGCTGACAGGGAGCCGGTTCGACCAGTACTCCACGTCGCTTCCGGTCGCCGACCGTGAACCTGCACGCAGCCAGCTCCAGAACCAACGTGACTCGTTGCGCGAGCAGGTGATCGGCGCGCTCCGTCAGGCCTACGGCATCGACGCCGTCCGCGATGACCAGATCGGCGCGCGAGTCCCCGATGGGCGCAACTTCGAGACCTTAGCCGTCGGATACGAGCCGCTGAAGGTGTCCGCCTCCACGTTCGCCGCCGCCGCAGAGGCCGCGCTCGGAGGCGGTCTCGACGCGCGCTACCCGAACCACCCGACCGTGGACCGCGGCACCGACGAGGTGAAGAGAGGGGACCTCGTCGCCGTACTGGAGCTGGCCCGCAAGGCCATGGCAGCAGGCGGACGCATCGAAGCGGTCGATCGGCCGACCGCGACCAAGGTGCGTCGCGTCGTCGACGGCTACGGCGTGGGTCGACTGGCCGAGGTGACCTACGTGCTCTCCGCGCCGTACTTCCGCTGGAACGACGACTTCACCAAGGCCGCCGCCGGGGGCGACGTCACGGTCGCCGAGTTGCACGCTGCGCTGGCCGACTTCGGAATGACCAGGGACGCCGAGGACCTCCTCATCCTGGCGTGGGCAGCGATGACCGACCGCGTGTTCAAGCGCCTGGGGAGTCTCGTGCCGAACCCGTCGATCGGGTCACTGGTCCCCGAGATGGTGCTCCACGAGCCGGTGCTGCCGACACAGGACGAGTGGGAGACCGCACTCGCCCGCGCCAAGGCTCTCTTCGGGGTCGGCAGCAACGAGTACCACCTCTCCAGCGCGGCTGTGGAGCGCCTGAGCGAGCTCGGAGGCAAAGTCAAGGAGCTAGGCCCTGGCGTCGCGCGCCTTGTCGCCGCGCTGACCGATCACGCCGCGACTTTCGGATTGGACGAAACCAGCCCTCGGCTGGCAACGGCCAAGCGTGCCCAGGACCTCTTCGCCGCCCTCGATCGGGCAGGAACGGCGATGGAGCGGATCCAGGTGCTCGCAGAGTTCGACCTCCCCGCCGAGCTCCCCGCGTTGGGGAACTCCATCGCGTCCGCATCGGCCGTCGCCGCGGCGATCGAGGGCGCCCAGTGGACCCTCATCGACCAACTGCCCACGTTGGGAGGAGACGCCGCAGACGAGGCGCTTGCCAGGCTACGCGTGGTCGCGGCCCACGAGGAGATGCATGACAGCCTGAGGCCTGCGCTGCTCGCGGCGTCGGATGCCGTCACGTCGATCCTCGTCGCGCGGAAGCCTCAGGGCAGCAAGGATGACGAGGAACGGCGCAAGGCCGAGGAGGCCGTGGCCGCGGCCAAGCGCCGCGCTGAGGAACAGGCCCGCCTGGTCGCCGAGCAGGAGCGACAGATCGCTGAGCAGCAGGCTGCGCTCGCCGCGCAGCAGGCTCGGTTGGAACAGGAGCAGGCCGAGCTGGCGCGCCGGAAGGCTGAGGCACAGCGACGGGCGGAGGAGACCCACACCCTGGAGCTCAAGCTGGCTGCGCAGATCGATGAGCTCGCCCAGAAGCTGGCCCACGAGCTCCAGGCCCCCGTTGAGGGCAAGAGCCTCCGGGTTGACTGGAGATGGGAGTGAGCCAGCTCGTCGACCAGGCCGCGACACGCGCCGTGGTGGTCTCCGCAGCCATGCTGCAGCAGAAGGCCGCGGACCTCGTGGCGTCCACCAGACCGGAACGTGCGCTGATCCTCCGGGCGCGCCCCGAGTGGGCGGGGGCAGACCTCACGATCGGTGACCACCTGGTCCGCGTGGTGCCTGGTGTCTCCCAGCTCGCGATCCTCGAGGTCCTGACGGCGATGGGGGCCGACGACTACGTCATCATCCTCACCGACCGACCGCGCTCGGACCTTGGCGACGCCGTGCTGGCAAGGGCCTACAAGAACGACATCCAGATGCCCGACGAGTGGCGTGCCGTTCCCCGCCTCTTCGGTGCACGCGAGGTCAGCCGAGAACTGCGCCGCCTGGATTGGGCAGCGACGGCTCTGCTTGACCACCAGCCGGTCGGGGGCTGGCCGAAGTCGGCCGACATAGCCGTGACCGACACGTTCGCGATCCAATCCCTTCTCAACGCCGTCCTCGGCATCGATGTCACGACCGAGCTGGACGCAGCGGTCCTCATGTCAGCTCTGGGCCGCGGCCAGGTCCGCAACCGGTGGGCGGCTGTAGATGCGGGCCTGCGCCGGCATCTGATCGAGTGGGTGGAGACGGCGATCGGCCCATCGGGGGCGTTTGCGTTGAAGGTTGCTCAGCGGACCGAGCACGTCACCCCGCTCGCTGTGTCCCTCGCCCTTGACGTCCTCTGGCCCGATGACGGCGTGGTAGCCGACGAGGACCAGGTGGCAGCCCGGGTGCGCATCGAGCGCTTCATCGACGGCACGACCGTTCCGGTCGAGGCCGCCAAGGCGGCGGCTCGCATCGCGAAGGCGATCGTCCTCCGCGCCGACGGTGAGTCCGGGGGCGAGATCACCGTTGCCCTCAAGCAGGCCGAGGCGCTGCTCAGCGATATCGGCTGGACTGCGGGCGCCGAGCGGTCCTCGGTGCTGCGACCCGGATATCAGGCCAGGGTGCGGGCCTTGGCTGCCGCGCTCCAGGACGGCGGTGACGTCGAGGCAGCCCTGGTCGATGTCCACCGGCACCGGGATCGTGCAGACTCTGCCGCGCCGGACATGGCGGTGCGTCTCCACCGTTGGCTCGCCAACCCAGAGGCGCAGGCCACGGACCTAGCAGGCGACCTGGACCTTCAGATGCGGGATGGCGCCTGGGTCGATGCCGCTATCGGCGTCCTCTGGAGCGCATCGGACGACCCCGCGGTCTCAGCAGCCTATGCGGCGCTCGCGACCCAAGCACGAGCGCGCCGGACCACGCGCGACGCGGCGGCCGCCCATCGACTGGCGCAGGCGGTCACCAACGGTCCAGCGGCCGTCCTCGGCCGCTCACCCATCGGTGTCGAGCGGATTCTCGGTGATGTCGTTGCGCCTTGGCGCAACGAGGGCGTCCTCCTCGTTGTGTTAGATGGCCTGAGCTCAGCCATCGCGGTCTCACTCGCGGCAGAGGTATCCCGTCTCGGGCTCATCGAATTCGTCCCCGCGACAACGAAGCGGCGGATCGGCGCAGTGGCTGCCCTGCCCTCTCTCACCAACATCTCCCGTACGTCTCTGTTCTGCGGCCGGATCGCCAGCGGCACCGGCGAGGATGAGCGCAAGGGCCTGGCCGAGGCGTTTCCCGGCTCACGCACCTTCCACAAGGACGGGCTTCGAGCACCGAGTGGCGCAGCTCTGCCCCCGGACGTCTTAGCCGCGATCGCGTCTACTCCGACCGAGGTTCCGGTCGTCGGCGTCGTCATCAACGCCATTGACGACGCCATGCACAAGAATGACGTGTCGGGATGGAGCTGGGAGCTGGCCCAACTCGCACCCCTGCGCGCTCTCCTCGAGGCGGCGCTCAACGCACGCCGCACCGTCGTGATCACCTCTGACCACGGTCACGTCGTCGAGCGGTCGAGCGAAACGCTCGCTGCCCCCGGTGCTGACGCCCGGTGGCGACCCGTCCAGGCTGCGGCCGGCGAAGGCGAGGTCACTGTCTCAGGGCCGCGTGTGGTCACGCCTGACCACTCTGCTGTCCTGCTCTGGCGCGAGGACGCGCGCTTCGGGCCCAGGCGGGCCGGCTATCACGGCGGCGCCAGCCTTGCGGAGATCACCGTTCCCGTACTCGTCTTCCACCCAGCGACGGCGCTCTCCAGCACGGCTGATGGCTGGGTCCAGGCGCCCCCGCAGGCTCCGGATTGGTGGAACGACCCGGTCCAAACCGCACCGGACATCCCTGCTCGCCCCTCCAAGACGAGGAAGAAGGCGGCTACCGCCCCGCCAGCCGATGACGAAGGACTCTTCAGCGTCGAGGTCGCGAGCCAAGCGGCCACCCCCGCGCACTCGAACGACATCGTCGGGGCATTGATCAGCAGCCCGGCGTACGCCAGCCAACGCGCGATGGCGGGCCGGCGCGCTCTCTCCGACGGCCGGGTCGAGACATTCGTGCGAGCGCTGGCGGAGCGCGGTTTCCGCGCTCATCGCGACACGGTGGCTGCAGCACTTGGGGTTCCTTCCACCGACGTCGGGCAGATTCTGGCCGCGGTCAAACGCCTGCTCAACGTCGACGGGTACGACGTTCTCTCGCTCGACAGCGATGGCGTCACCTACAAGATCGATGAGCAGCTTCTCCGCGACCAGTTCGGTCTCGGAGGGCGATGAGCATGGCCGAGGTGGACATCAGCCCGCGGCGCCGACGCGACATCATCGACGCGCTTCGGCGCGGCACCGTCCCCCAGCAGGGACTTGACGTGCTCGCTGTGGGCCTATCGCGGTTCGAGCACGCCATCGACGGCGAGCTCGCGGCGGTCCGAGACGGCGGAGCCGGCTTCAAAGCCGTGCGTGGCGAGTACGGCTCCGGCAAGACTTTCTTTGCGCGCTGGCTCACTGAAAGGGCCAAGAAGTCGAACTTCGCCACCGCAGAGATCCAAATCAGCGAGACCGAGACCCCGCTGCACAAGCTCGAGACGGTTTACCGCCGTGTCGTCGAGAACCTCGCCACGCCAACGACCACCTCGGGAGCGATCCGAGACGTGGTCGACGGGTGGTTCTACTTCCTCGACCAAGACGCAGGCGACGCAGGAGGGCCGGGTTCCCTCGAGCTGCTCGACAGGCGGCTGGCCGCGGTCTCCCGTGAGGCGCCGGCGTTCGCCGCGGTCCTCCGCTCCTATCGCCTAGCGCAACAGGCGGGCGATGCTCCCCAAGCTGAGGGCCTGCTTGCCTGGCTCGGCGGTCAACCGCACGTATCTGCATCGGTGAAGCGCGCCGCTGGCGTCCGAGGCGACCTCGACCACTTCGGCGCGCTCGGGTTCTTGCAGGGCCTCCTCACGGTCCTTCGCGACTCCGACTACTCCGGCCTGGTCCTGGTGCTTGATGAGGTCGAGACACTCCAACGGATGCGATCCGACGTACGGGAGAAGTCCCTCAACGCTCTGCGGCAGCTGCTCGACGAGATCGACGGCGGCCGTTTCCCTGGCCTCTATCTGGTGATGACCGGGACGCCGGCGTTCTTCGATGGCCAGCAGGGCGTGCAGCGACTGCCTCCGTTGGCTCAGCGGCTCCAGACCGACTTCCAGACCGACGCACGCTTCGACAACCCCCGTGCCGTGCAGATCCGACTGCCCGGGTTCAGCGCTGACTCACTCGTCGAGCTCGGTGCTCGAGTCCGTGACATCTTCGCGGCCGGCGCCGGGGACCCCGAACGAGTACGACGCGTGGTCGACGACGCCTACGTCGCGACGCTCGCCAAGGCCGTCGGCGGCGAGCTTGGAGGACGCACAGGCGTCGCACCCCGACTTTTCCTCAAGAAGCTGATCGCCGACGTTCTCGACCGCGTGGACCTCTTCGATGACTTCGACCCCCGGCGCGATTACCGGCTGACTGTCGACCCGAACGAGCTCACCGAGGTGGAGCTTGCTGCTCGAGTACGTGGCGCCGGTGGAGCGGTCGAATCGGTTGACGACATCGACCTGGAGCTCTGAGCGAGTGTCGGGCGCGACCGGCCTCGACCCTGCCGTCGAGTATCACATCGTCAACTCGCTGGGCTGGCCCGGTCTACGCCCCTTGCAGGCTGCTGCCGTCGCCCCCGTTCGGGCAGGTGATGACTGCGTCCTGCTCGCCCCGACTGCGGGCGGCAAGACGGAGGCGGCAGCGTTTCCGCTGCTGTCGCAGATGGCCGCCGACGGCTGGAGCGGCACGTCCGTCCTCTACGTCACGCCTTTGCGAGCGCTGCTCAACAACCTCCTGCCTCGACTGCAGGGCTATACCTCCTGGCTCGGGCGGACAACCGCGCTGTGGCACGGCGACGTCGGCCCCGCCGAGCGTCGCCGGATCCTTGCGGAGCGGCCCGATGTACTCCTGACGACGCCCGAGTCGATCGAGGCCATGCTGGTCTCACGCGGCGTCGATCACAGGCGTTTCTTCGCGGGACTTCGGGCCGTGGTCATCGACGAGCTGCACGCCTTCGCCGGAGCCGACCGGGGGTGGCACCTGCTTGCCGTCCTGGAGAGGGTCGAGCGGATCATCGGTCGCAGGCTGCAGCGCATCGGCCTCTCGGCGACGATCGGCAATCCGCAGGCCGTGGGGGAGTGGATGCAGGGGTCCACCGGTGGACGCCGCCATTTGCGCGTCGTCGAGGGCGCCGGAGTCTCGGCCGGGCCGGATCCTGAGGTGACGCTCGACTATGTGGGCAGCATGGAGAACGTGGCCACCGTCATCTCGCGCATGCACCGCGGCGAGAAGCGCCTGGTCTTCCTCGAGTCGCGACGGCGCGCAGAGGAACTTGCCTTCCTCCTGCGCGAGCGCGACGTGCAGACCTATGTCTCCCACTCGTCTCTCTCCGTCGACGAGCGCCGGCGCTCGGAACAGGCGTTTGCGGAGGCCCAAGACACGGTCATCGTGGCCACGTCCACCCTCGAGCTGGGCATCGACATCGGCGACCTCGATCGGATGATTCAGATTGACGCTCCCCGAACAGTTTCGTCGTTCCTGCAGCGCCTCGGGCGGACGGGACGACGCGTAGGTGGCCGGCGCAATGCCTTGTTCCTGGCGACGACCCTCGATGGTCTCTTGGATGCGTCAGCCCTGTTGCTGCTCTGGCGGCGCGGCTTCGTCGAGGACGTCGTGGCGCCACCTCATCCTCGCCATCTCGCCTCGCAGCAGTTGCTGGCGCTCGCCCTTCAAGAGGGGAGGTTCGGCCCGTCGGCTATCTCGGACTGGTGGGGCGATCTGGCACTGATGACCGACGGACCGCAGGTGCTCGACTACCTGCGATCGGCGAACTTCCTGGTTGAAGACTCCGGCCTCTTCTCGATCGGCCCCCGCGCTGAGGAGGAGCTCGGAAAGCGGAACTTCATCGAGCTCCTTTCCTCGTTCGTCGCAGCCCCTGAGCTGCGCGTGGTCGCGGGCACCAAGGAGATCGGCTTCGTCTCACCGCTGTCGCTTCCCGCGCCGACCGATCGTGAGGTGAAGCCGCTGGTCCTCGCTGGCCGCGGCTGGCACATCCGCGACGTGGACTGGGACCGGTTCACCGTCTGGGTCGAGGAGGTGTCGGCGAAGGGCGACGTGAAGTGGCCTTCCGACGCGATCGCGCTGTCATATGAGATGACCCAGGCGCGCCGCGAGGTCCTGCTCGGAGCGACTCCAGGTGTCGAGCTCTCGAAGCGAGTGCCGCAGGCGCTCGGCCGCCTGCGCGGGGATCACTCCAATGAGGTGAGTCCCCGCGGACTCGTGGTCTGGCGTGGTGCCGAGAGCCAGAGGATCTGGACCTGGGCCGGGCTCAAGGCCAATGCCACCCTCCTAGCCGGACTTGGACAGAGGGCCAAGGGCGTGGAGAACGACTTCGTCGATCTTCCACTCGACCTTGACCTCCGTGACAGCGACAGTACGGCGGTCCCCGACCCCGGACCGGAGGCTATGGCCGGCCTGAAGTTCGCGGTTGCACTGCCGCCAGAACTGGCCGCAAGGACTCTCGGCGAGCGCTTGGCCGACCAGACGGGTGCGTTAGAGAGTCTCGATCGTCAGCTCATCCACAATGTCTGTTCAGGTCGTTGAACGCGCTGACATCGGTCGTCATGACGCCCCCAGATACTTGTCGAGGAAGCGCTCAAGCACGCCAAGCCTGAAGGTGAGCGCGTAGCCGTCGTTGGGCGTCTGGGCCAAGCCGTCGAACTCGATGTAGTCCTTCAGCTCAGGCGGCAGGGCCTCCTCGTGCTCAAAGCGGTCCAGAGACCGCGCCTCGTTGAAGGCGACGAAGGCGGTGCGGGATGGCATCGTCTCGGACGCGCGGTGGCGCTTTGCGAAGGACAGGAAGTAGACCGAGATCATCCCGACGTTGGCTAGCAACCTGTCGCCATCCTCAAACGCTGGAACCATGGCGTCGAGGACCGCTGTCACGGTGTCACTGAGCTGAGCCACGTGCGCCTCGTTAGCCGAGTGGGCATCCCAAAACTCGTCGAGTTGGCGCTTCTTCACGTCCGACGGCCCGCCGTGGTCGGACCAGAGCAGAAACTTCAGGGCAAGGTCGTAATGCCGATAGCGAGTGTTGTCGAAGGGCAGCTTCTTGACGAAGAATGGGTGGTCCACGAGGCCCCGGACAACTGGGCGCAGCGCACCGCCGCGACCGTTCCGCTTCTCCGCGGCATTGAGGGGCACTGCTTCGTTGAGGCGGCTAAACATTTCCTCGATCATCTCGACGTCATCCGTACGGATGACGCACACGTCGAGGTTCATCGAGGTCAGAAAGGCGGCCAAGAGGTCGTCGGATCTCTCAAGCTCGCTGAAGGTTTTGCCAGCTGCTGTGGTGGAGCCATCGTCAAAGAGCACAAAATCGTCGGCCAACGCAAAATCTCCGTCCAGGTAGCCCCAGATGGCTTCGAGACGCTGCCTGCCGTCGATCAGCGAGTATCGAATGCGTCGGCCGTCGACGACAAGTGGGGTCGAGTGCTCGTGGAGATAGATCTTCGGGATGTCGAAGCCGTTAAGAAGGCTGTCGAGCAGCAGCCGCTTCTTGTCGACCGACCAGACCGCGCCCTGGCGCTGGTAGGGCGGATCCAACTGGATCTGGGCCCGCATGCGGTTTAGATAGGCGACGTTGCTGTTCCGCATCGCCGAGAGGGTGAACGAACTCATTTCCGGTACATCTCCTTGATGTGGTCCGCCAGGTGCCCAAGATCGGGATACACGGTGCTTGCCGTCACATTCAGATCTGCGAGCTCGCCAAGGATCGAGGCCTTGCTGGCCGCGGGGACCCGCCAACTCCGGACATTCGGATCCGAAACCAAGTCTTCACCCAGTTGGCAGATCGTGAACGTGCCGACCTGCGCAGTCACACGATCGAAGTAGCGCATCGACGTCACAGCCAAGGGGCCAATCCGCGGCCCCGCAGGCGCCTCGGGGAGATACGCATCAAGGTGGTTGTCGTGGCCTAACACCAGCAATCCCGGGCCGCTCGGGTAGTTCGATCGGTTGAGGCCCTCAGGGTCCAGCTCGAAGAGCCGGCCGTCGGCCTGGCCGTCGGATGGTGTCTCGCAGGCAAAGAAGAGACCGACCAAGGGATGTTCACTCCAGTCAAGGAGGCGGGTCGGCAGACCATGGTGTTGGCCGAGCGCAAGCCATTCCCAACCACCCATCGGCCTGAGTGAAGTCCGATTGACGGCGTCCCTCATGAACTGTTTGAGCATCGTGACCTCGTCGTCGAGGTGGCCCGAGTTCCGAGCGACCCCTGGCTGCAGGCCCCAGTTGCTGTTGGCCTGGCCACGGAACCAGCGGCGGCCGGATGCCTGGGAACCAGCAACAGATCCCAAGAGATCCACGACGCTCCGGATCTCGATGTCCTCCGAGGATTCCGTCGCATCTGCCTTCGTGCTCTCGGCCACGACGCAAGTCTGCCGCACCGAATGGCCGCCCGGATGTGATCGGCCGAATCCAACCGACGACGGAGCGGCTCCTCCGCTACTGAGCTCCACGCGAGGCCCCGGGCCGCCGCCCTTCGAGGAGATCGTCGAGAGCCGCGGCGGCCCGTGACTGGGCGTCGTGCAGAAGGTGTGCGTAGGTATTGAGAGTGACTTGGGCGCTCGCGTGCCCGAGCCGCTCCTGGACGACCTTGACGGATTGTCCTGCCTCGAAAAGCAGCGAGGCGTGTGTGTGCCGGAGTTCGTGGACCGTGAGGACCGGTAGATCTCGGTCGGGGTGCGCCTCCCGGTAATGCTTCTGCACGCGCTTGAACGCCGCGTGGAGACTTGACTGGGTCGCCGCACGCCCGGGCATCGGCGGGAAGATCGGGTCGTCGGCACGGAGCCCGCGTAGCGGAGCGACGTTCCAAGTCCCGCCCGCGAGAAGGCCAGGCAGCTCCTTGCGCCAGCCCTGCAGCAGATCGGCGCAGGTCTTGTCGAAGGTCACCGTCCGCGGGCGCCCACCCTTGACCCGGCCGATCGCGTAGCGCTCGCCGAGGGGGAGCGTCTCGTCGTAGTGCAGCGCTCGCTCGACGCGCATCTCGTTCTTGTTCATGTCGAGGTCCCCCCACCGGAGAGCAAGGATCTCGCCGGAGCGGAGCCCGGTCCGGCTCAGGACGATCCAGGCCCGCGCGAAAGGCTCGTCCTCGGCGAGTGCCCAGTCGCAGAAGTGCGTCAGCTGATCGACGTTCCAGATGACGAAGGGCTTTACGCGCCGCGCGCTCTCGCCGCGCGGTCGGCCGGCGTGCTTGGAGTTCGCGGGATTCTTGAGGATGAGACCCTCGTCGACGGCGGCGAGGAAGATCGAGTTCACCCAGTTCGCGTAGCGCGCGACGGTCGATGGCGCGAGGCCCTTCTGTCGCCTCTTCCGAGACGGGATCTGTTTCGTGCCGTTCTCGATACCTCGGTAGGCGGCGGCCAGGTCGGTGGGGCGGATGTCCGCCATCCGCACCGAGCCGATGTACGGGTCCATCGCCTCGAGCGCGCGCTGGATATACAGACGGGTGCCGTTGCTGACGGGATGCCCTTCGAGCCAACGCCGCCCGTAGGCGCCGAACGTGTCGCGGCTGACGATCTGAGGCACGCCGCGCAGGGTGTCGGCCCGGAGCAGCGTCAGTCCGTCCTCAGCGTCGGCATAACTGGTGAACCCCGCGCGCGACACCGTCCGCGTCCCGTCGTCGGGGCGCCGCGGATCGATCGGGACCTCGATCTCGTACCGCCACCGCCTGCCAGCCTTGGTCTGGTACGCCGTGATCGACCCCGTGCCCTTCTCCCGGCGACTGCGCCCGCCGGCGCTCACCGGCCGCCGGCCGGTCATGCCGACCCCGACGAGGTGATGCCGAACGCGGCCAAGAACAGCCGCCGGGGGATGAGCACGCGCCGGCCCAGTCGGATCGCCGGGATGGTGCCGTCCTCGATGGCGTGGTCAACCGTCCGGGCGTCGACCGTCAGGAGCGCGGCCACCTCGGCCCGGTTCAGGACCTCGCGGTCGGTCGTTCGTGCTTCCGCCCAGGTCGTGATCGGGGCGGCGATCGTGTGGTTGCTCATGCACCTGAGGTGCGAGCGGGCGACCACTGGAGGGATCTCAACCCCGCCAGATGTCAGCCGTTCACCGGGATGCCCGTCAATGGGGCAGGGGGCGCACCTAGGGTGCATAGTCGCATCGATAGTCGCATGGAGCTTGTTGGAGGGCATTCTGAACACCGCGTCTTCTCGTGAACCTGCAGGTCAGCACGAGGAAGCTGGTCCGAGGCTGCCCGCCGTTGTCTTGTGGGACATGGACGGCACGTTGGTCGACACCGAGCCCTACTGGATCGACGCCG